>CALELH010000814.1 GCA_937902595.1 uncultured Myxococcales bacterium | reverse complement strand
GGTCATATCCAATTGGATAGCGTCCCGCATAACGCGGGCGTCGACGATGCGAACATACATGTCCGGTTCGATCATTCCTGGCCCGGCGGGTTCCCCGCAAGCCCAGGCTATGCCTGCTGTGATGACGATGAGCGCTAAGCGCACAAAGCGTGTCTTCATTGATGGTCTCCACTTTACCCAGGCCATACTACACTTAGACGCCAGTTCAGATCGATCTCCAACGACAGAACCTGAGTAGTGTCGCAGATCCACCCGCGTGAACCGGCCCCCGCGCGCGCGTCGCGCACGCAGAAAATGTACCGTAGGGCAGTCTAACCCGGGAACACCCAAACCGCGAAAATCTTGGAGAAACTCACCCTAATAATTCTTGGATCTTCCCCAAGAGTTTTCGAGGAGAGATCGGCTTCATGAGGTAGTCATCGACATCTAGGGAGAGCGCCTTGTCGATGTCTAAGGGTGATGATGAGCCCGTCAAAACAACGACAGGTATCGTCGCAGCGCTTTCATATTTCTTCAGCAACTCGAGGAGCTGAAAGCCATCCATCTTAGGCATCTTCAGATCCAGAATGATGAGATCTGGCCGAGCGCGTTTGAGAAGACTTACGGCTTTGACCCCATCTTGTGCGAGCGCTGCACGATAGCCTCCACGCTGAATCACCTGTCCGACGAGACGCAGGGTTGTCTCATCATCCTCTGCCACTAAGACCAATTTGGCTTGTGCCGCGTTGGTATTGGATGTCTCGGCGGTCATGACTCTCCCCGTGACTTGCGAATGCTCTCTTCAAGCTGCTTCGCGAGAGAGAGATGTGGCTTCAATTCGAGCAACTCGGCCACGATGGGTTCCGCCGCGTCATAGCGGCCTAAATCGACCCGGAGATGTGCCAGGTTATACAGTAGGTTTGCTCGAATCGGCCCAAGTTCGTACGCCCGGGTCCACAGCATGTGGGCCGCGTGATGACGTTCACTGAGGTAGGCCTGGAGCGCCACATAGTTCAAGCCCTCCGAGAGATCGGGGACCTCCGGGTCAGCGCTGTGGAGCATGCGCGCAGCTCGCTTGAGATGACCCTCTTCGATGAGGACCTTGATCGCCTCCAAATCTAGAGCCCCTTCGAAGGTCAGAGGTAGATCATCTTCGCTCTTTTCCTCTTTTCCTCGTCTCCGGTTGCTGCGGTCGCCGCCCAGATCAAACCCCTCTCGAGGAGGGCCTAAGTCAAAACCACTCATCCTTGAGTTGATGTCGAGGCTCTGGTCCGATCCTTCACTCGAGCCGTAGGGGGATTCGTCCATGGAGCCGTAGCTTAGGTTGAAGTCGTCCTCATCATGTCCACCCGAGAAGCTGTCTGAAGAGCCAAAGCCCTTGCGCGCTCTCTGTGGCGACTGTTGGCTTGGTGCCCGTGAGCTACTTTCTCGGCGCCGCTCAGCGTCCATCGCGCTTGGCCCCGACGAACGTCGATTCCTTGACCGGTCCATACTCCCCAGATCGAAGCCCGTCTCGTTCGGGTCAAAAGAGACGCTGGGTTCATCCACACTGTCGAGGTCGATATCAAATACACCGGCATCCAAATCGAGCTCCATCTCAAGCTCATCTAAGCCCAGATCAAAGGTGGCGGTGCTTGGAGCCACGACAGGGGGTGGTAAAGGCTCGGCGCCGATGTCGAACACGCCGCCCTCTAATGGTCCGGCCAGACTGTCAATGTCGTCATTGTCCCAATCGGTCCCATCGGACTCCTCTCGAGTCTGCCCGGGGGAGCTGGATTCATCGCCAAACTCATCGAACTCGTCATCGATCTCGTCATCGTAGTCGTCATAGTCGAAGTTTTGGGTGTTCCCATCATCTCCATCATCCGTATCTAGCTCGTAGTCAAAGCCTTCTCTAAATGCCCCTGTGGGATCATGGAATTGGCCACGTAGCTTATCGATGAGTGGTCCCTCTCCGAGCATCGATTCGAGGGCGTCTAACTCCGATGAGTTGAACTTGTAGCCCTTCAGGAATGTCTCGACGATACGGATCTGCTCTTCGATGGGGCGTGACTCTAGCACGGCCGCGAGGACTCTGACGCGCGTCATCTCAAGCTCTGTAAGCGCGCTATAATGCCGGGGCGCAGGAGGCAGAGATTGTCGTATTTGATCGAGGTCCAGGGACAGCCTCCCAAATGACGACAGAGCCTCTTCGATCATGGCCCGCTTTTCTGATGCCCCGGTTCGATCGACTTTATCGGGCGTAAACTGGTCGTGGGTTTCACCCGCGTAGGCGGCGATCACGTCTTTGCTCAATGGCTCGCTGCTGGCTTGACGACAGAACTCGGCGAAGCGAGCGGCGTCCATCGAGTTTTTTCCCACATCCAGTAGATCGCGTATCGCCTTATGGAGAAGGTCGCTCGAGCGCTTGGAACGAGCACCGATAAGAAACTTTAGGCGCCCGAGAAGCTGCTCCATTGGAAGGTCAAGCGGCGCTTCAAAGGAATGCAGCATAGAGCGCCAGGCTGGGCGTCCCACGAGGACGGGTAGCTCTTGACGAATCGCCTGAGTAAGATCCTTAAGGCGTTTCTGATCAATGGGTCCCATGGGCCGGGCCACCTCGATCAGTTGCTCGAGGGCGCTGAGTAAGCGAGGGTCATCGCTGGGCGGCGCGTCCGCTACCGTATCCCGGTATATCTGCAGGTGGCGGAGATCAATGTCCATGAGCACAGGAACAGGATTGATCACGGCCAACTTCTTGATCAGCTTCTTGGGGTTCATTCCAACATGCCGGCCATCGAAGCCAAGCAACGAATTGAGAGCGTCAATGTGAAGCTGAGTAATATTCCCGCTGCGGGCCGCGATCACTAATTGTTTCACGACGACGAAACCTATTTGGTCTAGGGCGTCGGCCTCATCGTCGGTCATCAAGAATCGCATCGCGAGGTTGAAACGGTCGTTTGCCGTCATCCCGCGGAGCACCTTGGGTGGCACACCAAGAAACTTTCTTATGGTCTCATTGAGCGCGTCGCGACGGCGTCCGGGTTTGCCGTTTGAGCGGATCACCACACGAGCGACCCGCTTGAGCACCATCAACCTGGGGGAGCGAGCTTCCTGTTGTGCGTCGTCTTCCCGCTTGAGCACCTCATCCATGAGTAGAGGGATCCGGGTCGGTCCTCCATGTTTGACAGCGAACTTCTCTACAGCCGCCATCACATGGAGCAATTCACCGGAGTCCACCTTATGTTTGGCGGTAATCTCAGGGACGCGGTCGCGGCCTTGGTCAAGTACCTCTAGAACCGCTCGGGCCATGGTAGGCGACAGGTGCTCGATCTGTGTCTTTCGGCGAACGGAGACCTCCATATGACTCGCTCGGTCGGACATATCTTCCGACCAAGGGCGATTCATATTGTCCGCCATCCCCATCATTCTCTCTCGCCAATCATCGGCCTGGTCGTCCCAGAGGCCCGGATCTGGCTCCAGCAGCTCGGCGCCGCCTCCATCCAAGATTTGTTTTCGGCTAACGCTCACACCTCGATCGGCGATGGACTGCAGATCGTTGACGAGGTCTTGGGGAGTAAAAGGGTCCAGTAAGAGGCTGTCTACGCCCAGCTGAAGCGCGCGGCGAATGTCGTCTCGAGACCAATGCCTCTGATAGGCGACGACGTATGGTTTACCGCGCTCCTTAATGGAATAGGCGAGCTCCATTCCATCGGAGCCTGCTTCCTCCCATTGGATTAATATCGCCGTATATCGGTCGTTCTTACGGACTTGGCTCAAAGCCGCTTCGGCGTTGCCGGCTCCGATCACTCGAGCGGGATAGTCGCTGTTCTCGAACAAGCGCTTAATGCCCATGGTGGTCGTCCACTGCGCCGGCGCTACAAGCAGCTGAATCTGGCCCCCACGTTTCCGCCCCATGCTCACGAAATCTCCAGGTGTTTTCTACCGATTCGGACAGTCGGAAAACGTCTTGAGAGTTTATTGCGCCACAGCATCAATGCTCTGTCAATCAGCCATCACGATTGAATGGCATAGTAACGTCCAGTTCTGACGAAATTCTGAGACCTAATTTGAGGTATAGGAGATTGGTCGCCCGTTGGGCCAGCCTTGGTATTTGGTGATGCCGATGACGGGTTCCCCTGACTGATCGGTTCATCAACTGGTTGACAAACCTGAGAATATCAAGCCAATTCGTTCTAGGGATGTCTACGAAGTAATGCCTCACGTTAGGAGACTGATGCGGCGCTTTTATTGGGATTTTTACGGGGGACAGGCAGCGGGAACGGCCGCGCACTTCCGGACGCATTTGGATGAATTCGTAGCGAGTAGAGACCTCGGTGAGTGCCCGAGCGGTACGGAGGCCTACTCCCCAATTCATCACGCGGCTTGGTGCCGCGCCTCCGATCAAGCCAGCGAGGTCATCGTGACTCATCTTCGACCCCATCGGGCCGAAGCACGAGAGTCTACCGACTCAGGCAGCTGCTAGAAATCGCAGAGGCCATTGCCTCCACAGAACCAGCCGCTGGGACAATCGAGCTCGTCGACGCAGCTCTGCGCTGAATAACAAAACCCGTCTCCTCCACAGATGTCAGTCTCAGCGCAGTGGACATCGCGTGAACACTCCCGCGACAGGGAAACGCAGAGACCTGATGCGCCGCAGATTGAGTCAGCTGGACACTCCCAGTCCGCCCGGCATTCTGGCAATGGCTCACAGAGCCCATCCGTTCGGCAGACATCTCCGATGTGACAGTCAGCATCGGTTATGCAAACGGCGGGGCTCTCACAGAGCCCGTCGGCTCGACATCGGTCACCTGGCTCGCAGTCTACGTGGCTGTCGCAGCGAGGCCATTGGCATGCGCCATCGTCTTCGCAGATATATCCAGGATCGCAGTCACTGTCGGCGATGCATCCGCTGTGATCTTCACACAGGCCATCGCTGCCGCAAGAAGCGCCATAGCTGCAGTCTGTATCACGACGGCACCCCTCGATGGTGTCTATGGATGCCACACACGCTAGGTCTCGGGAACAGATCTCTGCTTGAGGACAATCAGCATCTTCGCGACATTGCGGACGCTGGATGCATGAGCCTCCATGGCAGAACTGGATTGATTCACACTCGACATCGACGGTGCAGTTACGGAGGTCGACGCACCGCTCCGTCTGGCAGATCGCAAGATCACCACACTCAAGGTCTGAAACACACCCTGTCAGCATAAAGCAGAGGCCATCTTCACCGCAGAACTCCGTCTCGTCACAGTCTGTGTCCATGAGGCATCCATGGTCGGATCCGTACCCGATCGGGGTTGGGTCCCCGTATCGACTCTCTACGCAGCCGGTGGTGATCATCACAGTGGCCCACATAAACAGACTCACATAAATCCAGTTTTTGTGTAGTTTCTTAGTCATTGTGTAAACCCTCGGTGTCTCTGTCGTTGGTTGGAGTGACGCGACACGGTCCTCAACATTCTCATTTTCTTTAAGTGCTTGTTTATAATGTGTTTTTTGCCGTTTGATCACAGCGGGCTGGTGACCTATACTGCGGTCAGGTGCTTGGCCTTAACCGTGTCTGGACTGGTGGCCAAGAACGCTCAGTGGGGAGGGTCTCAAGACCTTGGCGAATACGTATCAAATCATCCATAGGGATGGCAGTTTATCTGCGGGCCTATCGGTCCAACAGCTCGTCGACTGTGTGAGCGCTGGGCAGCTCATGCCTAAGGACCAACTACGCGCCGATGTCGAGGTCGTTACCGCTGACTCGATCTCCGGTCTCAATGATGCGTTTGGTGCGTTAAAGCAGGGCCTGACTCAGGGCAATGTCTCCAATCTGATCTCGATGATCATCGAGGTGGCTGCGGACCACAAGACAGGTCGGTTGCTCGCGGTCTCCAAGGGGCAGTGGCGATCTCTCCTTTTCTGCGAGGGGGAGCTCACCTCGATTGGCTGTGAGTCAGATGATCAGGCGGCGCGTTCAGCGTCGGCGAGAGCGAGCGCAGAGAACGCCATCGCCGTGTTCAAGTTGCCGAGCATGGCTCTCGGTTTTGTTGATGACGCCTCCATTAAGGATCAGCAGAGGAATAGTTGGTTCTCGGCGCGCTCCGTAATCGACATCGGTTTGAACACCATCTGTCCGGATAAGATACTTAGAGAGCAGGCGCTCAAGTTTGGCAACGTGCGTAAAGGAAAGGGGGCATCAGAGATGTCTATGCCTCCCTTTGATCGTACTGATTGGCAATTGTTAGAGAGCCTTGATGGCCGCGAACTCACGGCACGGGCGGTCAGCGCCGTCGCGAGTCGCGTCGGTATATCCGACGAGGAAGTTTTTCTCAGGCTGAGTCTACTCAAGATAACGGGTCTGCTCGCTACGGGTGCGGCGAAGGCCAGTCGGCCGCGTCGGACAGATACGGGTAGCATTCAAACCGCTGGGGTCGCTCTTAAACAACAGAACTTCTTTGAGCGTCTTGGTCTGAGGCGCGGCGCTCAGCAAGAGGACGTTGACGCTGCATACGAGGCGAAGCGAGTCGAACTCGAAGTCGAGCCTCAGGACGGAGATGATGGGAGCGCTCAGCGCATGCGGCGCGCCGTTGATGCTCTCCTTATCGAAGCGCGAGACACCCTCCGTGATGACATTCACCGCATCGCCTATAACCGCTCACTACAGACCGGCGTAGACTTTAGCGATGCCGGGGTTCGCACTCAGCTTTTGCGGGAGACATATCTCACCCAAGGGCGAAGCCTCGTTAACAATCGAGACTACGCAGAGGCCGTCGATGTTCTGGCGAAGGCCATCGAACTCGCCCCTCGCGAGGCAGAGGCCCATATCCTCTTCGGTTGGGCCACATTCTTGGCCTCCGATGAGTCTGTTGAGGCGGCGGAGAAGGCGGTCGCCTCTGTCCGGCGTGCGTTGGACTTTGCCAAGGACTCGGATCACGCTTACCTCGTCATCGGCAAAATTTATCGATTGGTTGGGAATCGAGACGCTGCTCGAACTCATCTCAATAAGGCAACTCAGATCAATGGGGATAACGGAGAGGCCTGGGCCCAACTCCGACTCTTGAACACTCAGAAGGACTCTGTCGGTGGGCTAAACCTCAAGTTGGACTTGGGTCAGGGCATCGCGGTCATCGTCTGCTTTGCTCTACTGATCATAGGTGGCCTCTACGCATGCGCTAACCTGGTGCCTGGTGGTGCGAACCAATGGCCAATGGTTGGTGAGGGTGCCCAAGTTAATACGGGACAGATGTCGGCGGATGAGGCCCAATTGACTCGACAGGTGCAGGAGCGGCTACAGGGTAAGGTCGATTATGTGATCCCCAAGGCCAAGCGCGTGGTTGGCAACGTAGAGTCCTTCTATCTGGTGGAGGATGCCTGGTTTTGGCTTCGGCGTATTCTACTCATCGTCTTTGCCCTGGTTGGGATCACGCTAATCTCTAAGGAGAACCTTAACGAGGTCCCCATTTTTGGTGAACGAGCTGGTCTCGTCTTTCTGGCCGTGCCCTATGGTCTCGTCGTGGGCTTCTTGTCTCCGCTTCCGATGACACCGACCGGTTTGGGGCCCATCCTTGGCATGACAGCTCTGCATGTCATCGCTGAGCAATTGTTCTTCTTTGCGTTCGTTGGTAGAGCGCTCCTCAAGGACTCCGACAACCCCTTGCTGGGTGTCTTTCTGATCGCGCTTTTGTTCGGTCTGCATCAGCTGACGTATTTCATCGTTTTGGAGGCACCAACCTCTGTCATGTTGACGGGGGTTGCCCAGATGACCGCCTTTGCGGGAGGCGCCTATGCGCTCTTACTGTGGCGAAGTGGTGGGATTCTCGCGCCAATGATTGCTCACTTCATCATCAACGCGGTCATGATGACTCGGTCCGTGACCATGTACGCCGCGTAGGGGATAAAGACGATGGCTAAGAGACACGTGCTGATGGTTGGGTTTGAAGACCTGGTGTCCCAGGTTGAGATCTTACTGCCCAAGATCAGCGGCCAGCTAGATCTCATCTCTGTACCTGACGGTGCTCGTTGTGTGTCTGCGCATACGAAATTGGCGGCGGCGGGGGTCCCACCCCTCGTTGTCATCTTGCGGCCGGGCCTCGAGTTCATCGATGGACCTCAGACGGCCCTCACGCTGCGGGCGTTGGAGCGTAGTCTGGGAGTTGGAGCTTCCGCTGTTTTATACGTAACCGATGAGGGAGCCTCCGAGGGGGCCGCGGATTTGGTCGCGAGTATCGGTCGCGCAGTAAACCTGAAGTGGAATACGGAACAAAGCGATGAGCAGGCGGCGCAACGCCTGGTGAGAGCGATGGCGAAGATCCTAGAGCAGCTGAGGAAGCGAGGTAAGTCATGAGCGCTTGCCCGATGTGTGGTTCTGGCGGGACGCCGGAACGTCAAGAGCTTAAGGACTTCGTGCTGTTGGTCTGTGCTGAGTGTGGTGCGGGTTTGGGCATGGAGCGTAAGAGCGCTCCCCAGGCCGCGGAGGCCGCGCCGTTGGCGTCTCGTCCGACACCGGCGACCGGAGCCTATGAGCTGTCACCGACCGGTCAGCATAGTGTGGTCACTCACAATATGGTGAAGACTGGCCAGCCAAATCCTCCGAGTGATCAAACTCCGTCCAAGGAGACTGACGTTGAGCCCACCAGCACCGGGACTGTGTACGTGGTGTCAGCGTCCGATAGTGTCGCCTCCGCGACGAAAGAAGCGGGCTCAGGATCGAAGGCGTTCGCTGAGATGGTCATGTTTTCCACAGGGGTGAAGCTCGTGGAGACCCTCGTCGGCGCGCTACGGTCTGGAGAGGGACCAGCTTTGATCGCGGTGTTTGGAGATGTCTCCGACCTCTCTGCAAGTCAGCTCGCCTTCGCGATTCGCTCAATAGAGACCGGCTTGGACGACAAGAAGACCCCATTATTGGTCCTCTGTGATGATGACTCAGGGTGGGATGACCGCTGCAAGGGTCTCGGGAATGCCCGCGCGGTGCAGATGCCTGGGGGGTTGAGCGATGAAGAGACCGGAGCGCGTGTCGTGGCGCTGGTTGAGCGACTCTCCACTCGAGCTTAGCGTCCCCCTTCTTATGTCTGGGTGATCCTTTTGATCATAGATCGTTTTGCAGCCGAGGCCCGCGACATGTACACTGTATCAATAGCTCAATGGGTGAGTACGGAGGGCACGCGATGAAGCGCCAAATAGTGACACTTCTCTCGACAGTTTTCGTGATGGCACATGCCGCAGTGGCGTGGGCTGGTTCTGGCGCAGGCGGTGGGCCTGCTGGTGCTGAAGGTGGCGGTGGTTCCGAGCCAACGATGATCGCGCTCATCGTACTGAGCATGATCCCAGGTGCTTACTTCATTCGTAAGGCGATGGCTGTTCAGCCGGTGAAGATCGACGACTAAGGTCGTCTCGCCCCTCAGGGCTGGTACTCCTCAGTGCTACCAATTATCCAAATACAGTGACGACCTCTACGCGATGGCCGAGATGGTTTTCCATCGTGCTGGGGTGTGCCTTGTGCCTGGCTGCGGTCCCCGTCATCGCGTGGGCCGGGAGGATCTGGTTTGATGGCATTCTCGGTGGCGCTGCGGCTGCGTTACTGTCCGTGCCCATCGCAGTCGTTCTGGGGGTCCTGGGCCACAAAAGGTTATTCTCCGACCAAGGAGATCGTCCTGGTGCAGACGTAAGCCTAGGCCTCCTGCTGCTCGCCTACGGAATGGTCCTTCTGCTCTGTGGAGCAGGGGACGGCGCTTTGTTGTTAGCTGGCATCTTACTTCCCGCCGCGGTTTGGGTTTGGTTCTGGGGCTCTTATGGCTGGTCATTTGCCAAAGTCCTCGTCTTCCCGTGCTCCTTCTCGCTCTTCGCGCTGCCCTGGGAGCACTTTGTCCGTGGCACGATCGAACTTAGCCTCCAGGCATGGACCGCGGATATCGCGGTCTGGTTTCTTCGATTAGCGGGATATGTGGTTTGGTATCATAACGACCACACCATAGATTCCGACCCATTCTATCTGATCGTGAATGAGACGTGTTCCGGAGTGAACATGTTGGTCGCCCTGACCATGTATACCCTCATCTTCGCCTGGCTCGTTCAACCGCGTATGCTGGGACGTTTCGCTCTCCTGACTCTGGTGTTTCCCCTCGCGATGTTGGCCAACGGGCTTCGCGTACTCACCATCTTTCTGCTGGGGTATTACGGGGGCCTTGAGTGGGCTGATGGCTTTTGGCACACCGGGAGCGCCTACGTGATCTTCTTGCCCCTCTTCTGGTTCATGTATGTGGTTAACCAGGCACTGAGTCGCGGTTTCTCGTCAGCGGCGCCGCGACCAGAAGAATCAGGATGACGATGATCCACCAGTCACCCCATTGTACGAAGATGCTCTTGTCGTGCCGACGCTCCACTTGAGCGGACAGGAGTCCCGGCTTGAACAGCTCTAGGCGCTTCTCAATTGAACCACGGGGAGAGATCACGGTGGATACACCGGCTTGCCCGACTCGGATGAGCCATCTTTGAGTCTCGACGGCTCGAACGATCGCTCGATTTGTCATGTGCTCCGTGATCGGTGACCAGCCGAATCCAGCGTCATTGCTTGCGACGACCAGTAACTCGGCCCCATTCTCAGCAAGCGTCCGCGCGCCATCGGGATACACAGACTCTAGGCAGATGAGCGCGCCGACCTTTCCGTGGGGCGTGTCAACCGGCCGAAAGCCTTCGCCCGCCGTAAAGTGGTCCTCTGTCCCTGGAACCAATCGATATTTAGCGTATCGATCAATGACTCCGGCCTCGGTGGCGACTGAGATGACGTTGTAGCGTCGACCTCGCAGATCGGTCTCTATCAAGCCAGCCATTAGGGTTGTCTTATTTCCCTTCTGGGGAAAGAGTCTTTCACGGAGGTCGGGGGCGCTGAGGACAGGAGCCCGGATCGCGGTCTCAGGCCAGATCACGAGATCAGGGCCTTGAGCGTATGCCTTTTGGGAGAGGATCTCATAAGTCTTTACGACGTCACGCATGGCGGCAGGATCAGCCTGAGCGGCGTGATACTGGGAGTTAGCCAGTCCACCCTGGACAGCTATGATTGAGAGGTCTCTATCCTCATCTTCTGGAGCGATGTAGGCGCCAACGACACCCAGGGCTAGGAGCATCAAGAACACGCCGGCCGCGGCTCGCTTCTGCGATGCGTTGCCTATAAGCGCGAAGAAGAGAACACCTTGGATGGCCGCGACCATCGTGCTGACGCCGATTCCGCCTGTGATCGAGGCGAGCTGCATCCATGGCTGGAGCCAGACTGTGTCGGCGATGTTGCCGGCGTAGCTGGCGGGCATGGAGAGCGGCCCCACGGTTCTTATCCACTCAGATAGTGTCCATAGAGACGCGGGGAGGAGCACCTCTAACCAGGGCCATTTGGATCCTCGAAGCAGACGGAACAGCGTCGCGTAGATGACCATTTGACTCGCAGTGTAGACGCTGAAGCCGATGAGCAAGAACCAACCGTAGTTGACGATCCCGTAGATGTGAACTCCGCCGAGTAGACCCACGAGACCACCGAGCAGCGCGGTCTCAGTGGCGGAGGAGCTTTGGCGAAGCGCCAGCAAAAGAGGGACGTTGGCTACCAAGGACATTGGCCCCCAGAAAATAAACCCAACGCCGTTGAGCAGGCCAGCGAGGACGGCTAAAGCCCATCGCTCTCTCGCCTGAACTCCGAGCTCCTGAGGATCGATTACCATGGGCGAAGCTCCGCGCCCCTGAGCTCAATCGTAGTGCTGACGGTGACGATGTTCTTCAGCTGTACGACGCCGATCTGGCTACGATAGAGGATGTGGTCGACTCCAAAGAGACCAATCCACAGCTCTGGTGCTCCCCCGTCTTTGGGAAAGCGGAGGTGTACTTTCGTGGGTACGTCATCTGTAGCTAGCCGAGGTTCCAGGCCAATATCTTCGAGCCATCTTGTCCAAGACTCTATCGAGTCGTCTGCGGGTCTGCTCTCTTTTTTTTCAGCAGCAAAGCGCCTGAGGACTTCCGAATGAAGTAGCCGGTTGCTGGGGTCGATGACCCAGCCATCTTTTCCTTCGATGGGTGGGCGGTAGTCGCGAATGAGGCCGGTGACAGTCTCTTGGCTGTTGAGTTCGTCGAGGGCTTCGTAGGCGACCCAAGCGGTCCAGATTCCCATAAGGACCCAAAGTGGAGTCACCCAGCGAGCGTGCGTAGATCCGCGTTCCAGGGACGGCGATTCGCTGTCCATTAACTGAGTTCATAGACGAGACGAAAACCAACTCCAAGATCTACGCTGTCCACGGGGAAGGTCTGCCGTGAAGAGCAGCGAGCTTCGCGATCCGTCCCATTCCAGCGTCCACCGCGACAAATCCCGATGAGGGACGCGTCCTCTGCTGTGGATGGCAGGGCACTTGAGGTCCACTCCGAAACACCACCAGCCATGTCCATGAGGCCATAGGGACTGAGGTCCGTTGGATGGCTACCACATGGAGCGAGTCGCGGACGGTTAGAGAACGCGAGCGAGGTGTTGCAGAAGGTGGGCTCCCATGTGTTGCCCCAAGGATAAAGGCGTCCGTCTCCACCGCGGGCGGCGATCTCCCACTCCTGCTCAGATGGAAGGCGATATGTCACACCATCTCGCGCGCTTCGCCAACGGGCGTACGCGAGGGCATCAGATCTAGACACAGCGAACACTGGCCAATTTGGATCCCAGGGCACGCCATAGAAGGGAGACTTTGGCAGAGAGTAGGTCTGATGAGACTCGTCAAAGAGTAGACCACCACCTTGGGGATTACGGGGACAGTGCCTGCGCGCGGTCTCAGCGCTTGAGCGGGCGATGGCGTTCAAGAAGCGTAGGTAATCTCGACACGTTACAGGCAAACGAGCCATACAGAAGTCACCATGAACGAAGCGCTGTCGGCCTAGAGGCCAGGAGGCGTCTCGGTCCCCACCGAGGTGCGCGAGACCTTCGGGGATGTAGACGAACCCATCTCGAACGGAGTTCACCCGACCGATATCAACTCGAATGAACGCTCGCTCTTCTCTCCCCAGTCGAAAGGGGATCCTGATGTCTCGGCCGTCGCTGCCTTTAATCAGGAGTAGATAAGCCCCCATGGGGAGCCCGTTCAACTCCACAGGTGTAGGACCGATGGACTCGCGGCGAACAGGAGTGTGCACCGAATCAATCTCTTTGATGCGATATAACCAGGCCGGTGCGCCGCTCGGACTGCTATGGGCGATCAATTCTCCATCACCTTGGAGAAAGTCGGCGCTGGTGTTCAAGGCACGGAGGATACGCTCGCACTGTGAGTAGCTGGTTCGATAGCCAGCCATCTCTGATCTAACCAACTCTTCCTTGGCGATCTTCGTTAAGCTTCTGCGGGCGATCGTGTCGTTGCTGTCCCGGACGATCCGCGCGCGAAGGACGTCCACGGCGAGCGCGAAGCGTTGGTTCAAATCATCTTGTACTTCATGGAGCTTCGTCTCAGCGTTACGTAGAGGACGCCTCGCTTCCATTGTCTCCCATGGTGGCGTCTGCGTTCGTCGCTCTTCGACCTCTTGTCTCAGAGCGCGCTCTTGGCGAACTAGATCGAAGTAGGAACGAACATGGCTCTCTAGGTCGTCAGCGCTGTCGAGGTCATTGAGATCAATGGGCTCTGCGCGCTCTTCCAGATGCCTCTGCACCCCCGCGTGGATTTCCAGGACGCTCCCGAGTCTCTTCGAGACGTCCCGCGAGAGACATCGAACGCAGATGGCCTCCAGATCGATCGGGATGTTCCTGTCGGGGGCTCGCTTCCGAGCGGCCACGACAGGGTTTCTCAACATCTTCTGTAGAATCGTCTGTGCATCGCGCCCACTGTAAGGGCGACGCAGGGTGAGCATTTCGTACAAGATGGCGGCGAGACTAAAGATATCGCTCCGCTCATCGACGAGGTGTAGCTGGCCAAGGGCGAGCTCGGGAGGCATATAGCCGGGGGTACCAATCGCTTCCCCTTGTCGAGTCGCCATTCGCCCTAGATCTTCTCGCCGACTGCGCACCTTTTGGCCGGCCGATGGCTCCTTCTTGAGTATCTTCGCGAGGCCCCAGTCCATCACCAAAACCTCGCCGTAATCGCCGAGCATTATGTTCGATGGTTTTAGGTCCCGGTGGACTACGGAGCGACTGTGAGCGTAGGCGACAGCCATGCAAATCTTCTGAAAGGTCTGCAGTAGAAAGGTCCGTGTGTATGTCTTTTGCGCCGCCTCATTACCGCTTCGAAGGGCCTTGAATACATCGCGCAATGTGCGGCCTTCGACCCGCTTCATTGTAAAATATAGCTGGCCGTCTTCATCCTGTCCCAGGTCGTAGACCGGGACGATGTTGGGGTGTTGGAGTTGCCCTGTAATTTGCGCTTCCTGGGCAAACCTTAGCTGCCAACCCAATCGCTGTTCACGTCCACCTAAGAGCAACTTCATCGCGACGGTTCGAGCGAGAACAGAGTCACTCGCTTCGATGATTCGTCCCATGCCGCCCCGAGCGATCTCTCTATCCAGGGTGTAGCGGTCTGAACCAGTATGAAAGTCGGGGAGGAGCATCTCCCGCAGCTCTGCGGTGTTGAGGCGTCCTGCCGTTCCAGCGCTGCCGCTGGTCGGGAAGTCTTGATCGTCTAAGTCCTGGTCTTCGTCGGTGCGTTCGGCGCGACCTCCAGCGGCGGTCGGCAGCTGTCCGATGAGAGACTGTAGCCCCCCATGGGAGATGATGCCCATCTCGACCAGCACCTCTTCAACTGAGTTGCCATCTTCGTCAACGGCCACCAGGACGGCTTGAAGAACCTTAGGGTTAAGACCAAGGCGCTCTCGTACTAGAGTGAGTAGATAGGCGTCGTCGACGTCGGGCATGGGGTGACTAGCCGTTAAACGCAGTGATGATTTCGTGGACCTCACTGTCTGTCAAAACTGAGTTGCGTGCTTTTGCGGTGGCGAGGATATGCTCCGCCAACCCGTCCGTCGTGTTCACCCCGTTGACGTCAAGCCAGTAGAGGACATTGGACAGACCACTCATGTGGCCAATCTCAACGGTCTGTGCCTTACCAAACTGTCCGGCTGGAACCCCACTATAGATTCGGTCCGCCAGCCAATGATCGCCCTTCTTCTGGGCCTTAATGACCGCAGCGGCGTGGACCCCCGTTGCCGTTCTAAACGCGTCCTCCCCCATGACGGGGTAGCTCTTGGGGATCGGCCAGTCGCAGGCTTGAGATACCGTCTCACACCACTCGACTAAGCTGGTTAGATCATTGTCGATCTCACCCATCAGTTTGAAATTGATCAGGATTTGGTCGAGGGCTGCGTTACCAACACGTTCACCGATCCCAAGCGCGGTACCATGAATCCGGTCGGCTCCGAATTCGGCGGCGAAGATCGAGTTCGCCACGCCGAGACCTCGATCGTTATGGCCATGCCAGTCGATGCCGACATCAATCCCGGTCCCTTCGATCAGATTACGTGTCCACCAAATTAGGTTTCGAACCCCATCCGGGGTTGCGTGACCGACGGTGTCGCACAGGCATAGACGACGTGCGCCCTTCTCAATGGCGTTCAGAAAGAGAGGCTGAAGCGTCTCAGGACGAGACCGAACCGTGTCTTCCGTAACAAAGGTCACCGGTAAGTCTTCTTTGGCGGCAAACTCGATGGCTTCGCCGCTGAGCTTCAACAGTCGTTCGAGATCCCAATTCTCCGTATACTGACGAATGGGGGACGTCCCCAAGAAGGCCATTACCTCTATGGCTATGCCCTCTTTCTGACTGATCTCAACGATGGGTCGAATGTCATTGACGTGGGTACGTGCTGCGCAGCTCGGTCGTATTGACATCTTATTTTCAACGATATGATGTGCCAACGCTGAGACATCTGCGACGGCGCGCGGACCTGCACCTGGGAGACCCAGATTCATGCAGTGGATCCCTAGCTTCTCCTCCAATTCGAGGATGCGAAGCTTTGCCTCAATGGGCGGATCGGAGATCGACGGTCCCTGAATACCGTCCCGAAGCGTCTCATCGTAGAACGTGATGTCTGGGGCGAGCGCAGCGCGCCGGCCCTTAAGATTCCAGTTATAGATCAGGTTTGCTTCGGTAAACTCAGTCATTACAGCGCCTCCACCACGACCGCGATGCCTTGACCGCCGCCGATACAGGCGGAGCCGACCCCATACTTCTTACCACGGCGACGAAGCTCGTAGAGTAGGTGCATCGTGATTCGAGTTCCAGAGGCGGCGAGAG
>CALELH010000813.1 GCA_937902595.1 uncultured Myxococcales bacterium | reverse complement strand
CCTCTCGGAGGACTCTGACAGCACTATCATTACCCTCACAGATCCCTTCGTTATGTACGCAGGGGTCCCGGCGACAGATCTTCCGCCTCTAGGGGATGAGCGCATGTCACGGGCTGTCACCTTTGCCACAGGCTTCGTACTCAACGTAGTGCCTTGGGATCTCGTAAGTGATTATACGGAGCTGGGGATGCGCAAGGTCGGCACAGACGAGCGCGGTTTGTGCTTTCTTGCTGGAGCCGAGGTGCCTGACCACCTCTACGCGTTTACCCCCGACTCAACCATATACGGTGAGTCGACCTTCAGCTTCCCGAACGAAGACCAACTCGCGCCGGGAACGACCGTTGACGCCTATATCCTCGGGGGTCTTGGCTGCGAGAACGGTGATGAGCACATCGAGGAAGGCGCCTGGACGCGTATCGGCACCGCGACGGTGAACGAAGACGGCAGCGCCATCGTCGCAGACGAAGGCACTGCGCTGACATGTTTGACCTGGATCGGGTATAAGACTCGATAATGGAATTCGAATAAGCGGCGCCCTCATCCGTCTGGGGGTACGCGGACCGCGATTATCAAGAGGGGTTAAATGTCCGACCGAGGTATACTGGCCTTCCTCATTATGAGTGTGGCGCTGGGTGTTGGCTGTCTAGAAGAACCGTCGACCGGCAATTCTGATTGCGATGAGCCCCCGTGTGTGACGGGCGAGCCTCCTTCGGACCGAAGTCGGTACCCTGGGTACGGGACATCACCTGATGACGTCCTGGCTCCACTGACCTTTAAGCAGGGCGACGGCGAAGACTTCAGCGTCTCTCAGGTCTTCTCAGATTCTCAGAACCGAGTGATGCTTCTCACCACCTCAGCGGGATGGTGTACGGCCTGCATCGAAGAGCAGCCCACCCTCCAGGCGCTGCACCAAGAGTTCGGCGAGCGAGGCCTCTTCATTATGGTAGCGCTCTTCGAGACACGAGACTACCAGCCGGCCGACAGCCGCCTCGCAGCACGCTGGAAAGAGCAATATGAACTCGACTTTAAGGTCGTCGCCGATCCGTCCTTTGTGATGGAGCCGTACTATCCAAACGGAGACTCTAGCGTAACCCCTATCGTAATGATGGTAGACATCGACACGATGCAGATCATCGAGATCATGGTTGGTTTTAACGAACCGGCTGTGCGCGCCATCATCGAAAACAACCTGTAAGGACTGCCGCCATGCGTTTTATGATTCTTGGGCTGCTCATGCTATTCGCCGCTCCCGCTCATGCGGGGGAGCTCAGCGCGGTACGGACTCAAGCGCCACAGTTCAGTCTGCAGATGCTCAACGGAGACACCTTCGACTTCAGCTCAACCAAAGGCAAAGTCGTGGTTGTCAGCTTCTGGGCCTCTTGGTGTAAGCCATGTATCCAAGAGCTCGGTTTCCTAAAGAAGATCCAGGCAAAGCATCCAAACAAGCTCGCGGTCCTCGCCATCGCGACAGACGACCCCAACACCATCTCGAAGGTGCGCATGGTCGTGAAGAACAAGAAGCTGACGATGCCTATCTTGCTCGACCAGGATGGCACGGTGATGGGGCTCTTAAATCCACGTGGCTCCCTCCCCTTCTCGGTATATGTCGATAAAAAGGGTCAGGTCGCTTCGGAGCATGACGGCTTCGCGAGTGGCGATGAGGCGAACCTAGAAAAGGTGATCGCTGCACTCCTCGCAGAGGGATCCACTGCCGCTAAGCCTCAGCCAGCAGCAGCACCGGCCCCCAAGACTCCGGCAACAAAATAAGTCAGGAAAACAACGCACATGTCGGTGAGAACTCGATGCTTGTCTATCCTTATCGCTTCCCTCATCACCGCAGGTACGGCCTCTGCGAGGGACGTCCCGGTCCGACTGACCGATACGTTGATCATCCAGCACCACACCGACAATAAGAACGGTGAATCAAACGATGATGACTACAGCGCGGTGCTCAATCGCCTAAATATCTCTGCGACGTCGGGGACGCTGACAACGTCGGCGAGAGTCGACAGCATGTATTTCCATGACTCGCCCATCGACTGGCACAATGATGACGCGCGCTTAGAGCGTCTTTCGGTCCGCTACAAACTCGGTAAGTGGACCCTTAAGCTTGGGGATTACTATCGCCAACTTGGTCGTGGGATCGCCCTCGCCCTCCGCAAGGTGGACGAGGCGGGCGTAGACATTGGGCTCCGCGGTGGTGAAGCCTCTTACAGCGGCTCCGAGCATAAGCTTGGCCTCTTCGCCGGTCGCACTAACATCGTCAATATCGACGCGCTCAAACAGCGCTTCGTCGAAGATCCGGACGACGTACTCGCCGGTGGCTGGTATTCGTGGCGCGGCCTCAAATGGATGGAGATCGGGACTCACTACGTCTTCAGGTATAACGAGAGTAAGCGGTCCGCCAGCGAGCTAGACGATGGCAGTAACTTTATCGGCGGCACCCTCAATTTCCCCAACTTGGGAGGCTATGGCTCTCTCTTTCTAGAGACCGACTATCAACAAATGCGAGAGGTGGACGCCGTCACCGACGGAAAAGCAGCGTACGGAGCCCTCGACCTCTTCCTAGGCAACACGAGCGTGCTGGTCGAAGGCATCTTCCTAGACGGAATTCAGCAATTCGGGAGCACCAATCTATACGGCGAGCCAGTGCGCTACAATTTACCTCCAACCCTCGAACGGATCGATCAGGAGACCTCACGCGGTCAAAACGAATGGGGCGGGAAGATGAGAATTGAGCAGTCTCTCGCCGAGGGGGACGCCGTCATCTACGTAAACGGTGTCTACAAGACTCTCGATCCCGATAAAGGAAATGAGGTCAGACAGATCCATGCGTTCGGAGGCACAGAGGTCCAATATAATGGGGGCCGCTCGAGAGTGAACATCAGCGGTGGTTGGCGAGACGAGGACAACACCGCTGGGGATGAGGCCGTCGACATTAAGGGGATGTACCATGTGGAGCTAGACTATCTTCAGTACATCACCAAGGGCTACGCGATCCATATCGCGACGAATTACGAGTTCCGTGATCTCGAAGGCGACGAGTACATTCGCGGCAGCGCGTTCCTCGGTCTTCAGAAGTCCGGGATCGGCTCTCTGACCTTTGAGCATGGCCTCGACACCTCGGATACCCGCGATAATATACGCAGTCAGTTTCTTGCGGGCATACTCAGCTGGGAGGCTGCTCGATGGATGAAGGTCCGGAGCACCGTAGGTACTCAGAGGGGTGGCCTGAAGTGTATCGCCGGTGTCTGTCGCGTGTACCCATCTTTCTCCGGTTACCACTTGGAGATCATCGCCAACCACAACTTGGGAGGCTGAGGGTTTAAGTCTGCTCTCTCGGCCTATCCAATCACCCCATGGGGGTCAACTACTTAGCCTGCGCGATATTCACGCGCCTTGATCGCGAACCCGCGACGGGTTAAGTGAGGCCCCCAGCGGCGATAAGAGGACATCTTTAGGTTTATGGGAACTCATCGTTCTGTCGCCGCTATGCTCAGGGAACGGGTTAAGACGACCCCAGACCGTGACGCGTTTTACTCACCTCACCAAGACAGCTGGACGACTCTTTCCTGGTCGACGGTATACGAGCGCGTCCGAGAAATCGCCGCTGGGCTCAGAGCTCTCGGTGTTCAGGATGGTGACCGGGTCGGCCTGCTCTGCAGTACCCGCGTAGAGTGGCTTCTCATCGATCTGGCGATTAACACCGCCGCGGCGGCCACCACCACCATTTACCCATCGAGCACTGTCCCGGATGTGGAGTTTATCACCAATGACTCCGGCTCTGTCGTGGTGTTCGCTGAGAACGACCATCAAGTCGCCAAGTTCCAGGAGAGCCGATCCGCGCTCGAACACGTACGTCACATCATCAACATCGATGGGGGCGGGAGCGATGATGGCTGGGTGCTGAGCTTAGCGGAGTTGACTGCTCAGGGATGCGCGCACACCGCGAAGAACCCTGATGAAGCTGATGAGATCATCGATCGTATTGAACCAGAAGACCTCGCGACCCTGATCTACACCTCCGGCACCACGGGGCGTCCCAAAGGGGTGATGCTCGTCAATGACTGCTGGAGCTATATCGCGGAGTCACTTCGCGAATCAGACGCGATGCGTGAGGACGACGTTCAATACCTCTGGCTTCCGCTCTCCCATGTCTTCGGAAAGATGTTGGAGATCGCGGTCGTGTCCGTAGGTATCCCAACCGCCGTCGATGGACGGATTCCCAAAATCGTCGACAACCTGGTGGACATCCAGCCCACGTTTATGGCCGCCGCACCGCGTATCTTCGAGAAGGTCTACAACAAGATCGTCTCGGGCGCGAAGGAGGGAGGCTGGCTGAAGTACCAGGTCCTTAAGGGCGCTATGGAGGTCGGACGAGAGGTCTCAAAGATCCGTCAATCAGGTCGAGAGCCTGGCCCCATCTTGTCTACACGCTATGCCTTATTCGACTCTCTGGTGTTCTCAAAGATTCGCGCCAAGTTTGGCGGTAAGATTCGTTTTTTTATCTCGGGGAGCGCCCCGCTCAATCGTGACATCGCAGAGTTTTTCCATGCCGCTGGCCTCCTCATACTAGAAGGATACGGCCTGACCGAGAGCAGCGCCGCGTCCTTCGTAAACCTCCCGGAGCAGAACCGTTTCGGTACCGTAGGCCCACCGCTGCCAGGTACCGAGATCCGCCTAGCAGATGATGGAGAGATTCTCCTCAAAGGCCGAGGGATTATGCGGGGATACTTCAATCGTCCGGACGCCACAGGCGAGGCGCTGATCGATGGGTGGCTACACACGGGTGACATCGGCGAGCTGGACAGCGCTGGCCACCTACGCATCACCGACAGGAAGAAGGCCCTCATCAAGACCTCCGGCGGCAAGTACGTCGCGCCTTCAGCCATTGAAGGCCAGCTCAAGGCCATCTGCCCGTATGTGAGCCAAGTCGTCGTACACGGAGATCGACGAAATTATTGCTCGGCCCTGATCACGATGGACGAAGAGACGATCCTCAGCTGGTCCAAAGACAACGGGGTGGATGGCACCTACGCTGATCTTTCGCGAGACCCTAGAGTCATCAAGCTCTTCCAAGCTGGTTTCGACACCGTCAACGAGGGCTTAGGTAGCTGGGAGACGATAAAGAAGTTCCACGTCTTACCTGTAGATTTCACCCCAGAGAATGGCCTGTTAACCCCGAGCCTCAAGGTGAAGAGAAAAGCGGTTGAAACCACCTATAGTGAGATCTTGGATGGCTTCTATCTAGACGCTCTCGAGTCGGTTTGATCCCCCTGATGGACTACCAAACAAAACAGATTACGAGCTTTGATGGGTGTCCAATCACCTACTACACCATTGGAGATGAAGGCCCCTGGCTCGTCATCGCCAACGGACACGGGGGCAATCTAGGCATATGGACTTCAATCTTCGAACGATTGGCCGGGCGCGTTCGAGTGTTGCTGTGGGATTACCGCGGTCATTACAACTCCGGACGGCCAGATACGACGCCGACCATCAGCCATCACTGCGAAGATCTGGACTTAATTCTAGAAGCGGAGGACCTAAAGCGCTTTGCTCTGATGGGGTGGAGCCTGGGTGTTCAGGTCGCCCTCGAGAGCTACGCACGCCGCCCTGAGAGAATTGGCTCTTTGCTCCTAATGCACGGCGCTCACGATCGACTCATTGACCGTGTCTATGGAGGTCGCCTCTCGCCCGTGTTGGGCCCTGCCGTTCGAGCCGCCGCGGCCGCCGAGCCCTATACTCAGCCATTTCTAAGCCGAGCGCTCACCACGATCGTTGAGAGCCCTCTCGGTGGGCCCGCCTTTCGCGCCCTTCGTTTTGTAGAACGCACCGACGAACACTTCCTCGGGCTCGCGACAGGCGTGTTGAGCCTAGACTTGTCCCAATACCTTCGCATCGCCCTCCAAGCCACAAACCATCAGACCGAAGACTGGCTAGAGACAATCGATGTTCCGGTCTTTATCACAGCCGGTCGGAAAGATGTCCTCACGCCACCCGTCGAAATTAGACGGGCCTTCGAGCGTATTCCGAATTGCACGTACCATGAGTTCGATGGTGGGCATTTCCCAATGACGGAGGAGCCCGAGCTCGTCGCTGAGCTCATGTTCAGAACGACGCTCCTCAGTATCTAGGCGCCCGCCCCATCATTCGGTGTAAGGCTGTATACGAACACGACGGTCGTCGCGAGTAGGACGAAGGCTCCGAATTGGTGAGCGACCCCCAAAACAGGAGGGACACCGGGCGCGAGCACGACGAAGACGCCAAGCAAGAACTGCGCTACGACAATCCCAATAATCCCAGCGCTCGACCTCAGTTGAAGTGATGTCTTCGCCTGTTGCCACCCCGCGATTCCCAGCGCGATCCCCGTACCAAAGATCACCCAGCCCAAGGTTCGGTGTACGAAGTTGATTAGGTTTAGGTTCTCTAGAAAGTTTAGCCAAACAGGAGTCATGCTCAAGGAGCCATCAGGAAAGAGAGCCCCATTCATGAGCGGAAACGTCTGATACATGTAGCCCGCTCTCGTCCCAGCCATAAAGGCTCCATAGACGACTTGAACGACGACGATCGCGGCGAAGGCCAGTCCCAAGCGACGCCGCCCGACATGTCCTTCCTCCGACTCAGGGCGTAGAATCGAAAGAGCTAGCCAAAGAACGTACATGGCGACGGCGAAGGCCAAGCATAGATGAGCTGCCAGGCGATAATGGCTGACGGCGGGGTTATCCACGAGGCCGCTCTTCACCATGTACCACCCGAGTAGACCCTGTAGACCACCGAGCACAAAGGCGACCGCGGTCAACCACGTCATCCGCTTACTCATCTGTCGACGTACGACGAAGACCACCCAAGGTACGAAGAACAGAAGGCCGACCAGACGGCCCAGCAGCCGATGAAGGTACTCCCAGAAGAAGATGCGCTTGAACTCGTCCAGGCTCATCCCGGAAAACACCTTCTGATACTGTGGGAACGCCTTGTATTCTTCGAACGCCGCTAGCCAATCGGTCTCTGAAAGTGGCGGTAAGATTCCGGTGACAGGACGCCAAGTGACCATGGACAGCCCCGACTGAGTCAGTCGCGTCGTCCCCCCGACGATTACGATCAGCGCGATGAAACCGAAGATCGACAGGAGCCAGTAGGCGACAGCCTTGTCAGTTTCCCTGTGTGGCTTTTGTTCAAGTTCGGTGTCGGTCATACAGATTCCTGGGCAAAGTTCCCCGTGACTATGCTCTGATTAATGACCCACCGCGCAGGTTGCAATCTTTCCGTTCAATCGATCAGAAATTCTGATGCCCGGTCTCGACGATTATAGTCGGAGCTCATAGTGCGTCCGTATGCCCCCGCCGTAGCCAAAAGCAGCACGTCCCCCGGCTCGGTCTCAGGCAAACGCCTACCATAGCCCAAGGTGTCGCCCGTCTCGCAGATGGGCCCCACGACGTTGTATTGAGTCGTCGACTCCTCCGTCAGCCTGCTGAGGTTAACGATTTCATGCCAGGCACCATACAGAGCCGGGCGGATGAACGTATGCATCCCCGCGTCCACACCTACGTAGTGGATCTCGCCCTTAGACTTAGTCTGGTGTACGCGAGCCAGCAAGACACCGCTCTCCGCGACCAGGTAGCGCCCTGGCTCAAGCCACAGCTCGAACTGTGGATAATCCGTCTTAATGCGTGCGAGATGCTCATCGACCATCTGCAGGTCAAGGGCGGTTCGCCCTGGCTTCTCGACGACACCGAGACCACCGCCGAGATCGAGCACCCGAACCCCGGGAAAGTGCTCCACGGCCGAGATCAGGAATCGCGCCGTCTGCTGCCAAGCATCCGGTGTCCGAATTCCACTTCCAGGGTGGGCGTGGAGCCCAACGACGCGGGCCCCTGCCGCGTCGGCTGCGCGGCGCGCGTCCTCTAGGTTACTGGGAGCGATGCCAAACTTGGACTGCGCGCCTGCCGTTCGCACGTGAGCGTGGTGACCGCGACCACGGCCTGGATCGAGTCGGAGTAATAGTTCCCGATCTCGAAAGGTCTCAGGCCAAGCCTCCAGCGGATATACAGAGTCGATGGTGACATGAGCCCCAACCTCAAACGCGTACTCGAATTCATCTCGAGAGGCGAAGTTGGGTGTGAACAAGATCCTGTCACCAGGGAGACTCGGACAGTGCTTCAGGAGATGCCTAATCTCACCCGCAGACACACACTCAAAGCCGATCCCATGTGCCTCCAGCCGAGACAAAATAACGGGGGCGTCATTGGCCTTCATCGCATAGAAGACTCGATCGACCGAGCGTAAGCCTTTAAGCCGTTGCACCGCCCCGTCGATCCCTGCCCCATGGTAGACAAAGGCCGGCGTCGCTTGGTCTGCAATCTTGATGAGCGAATCAGCGCTGTCGCGCCACCAGATCTTCTCAACCTCAGCCTCATGAGCCTCGGTCTCAAAGGTCTCTCGCCATGTGGGCCCTAGATTGGTGGAGGTTAACTCATCACCGAAGAGGAGCGCGTGCAGCTTGTGGACGAGACGGTCCGCTTGCTCTTCTTCGACGACCACGGTGAGATTCAGATCGCTCGCGGCCTGGCTCAGGAGGTGAATCTTCTGGGATTCAAAGACCTCCAGGGCAGGACCGAGCTGATGAAGGATCGCTCGAATATGCCGTCCAACCAAGCTCACCGCGGCACATCTCTCGATCAGGCGCGCCTCACAGTGCTCTCCTAACTCCGCCATCAAGGCGTCCACAGTGGCTCGGGGAACGACCCCAGCAGAGGGGTCAAAAGAGGCGGTCACATTGGTCTCTGAGGTGCTGACGAGATCGACGCTGATGCCATGCTTCTTGAAGCAGGTGAACACGTCCGCCAAGAAGCCGACTCGCTGCCACATCCCAAGCGCATCCATTGAAACAAGGGTCATCCCTCTCCGCGCCGAGATGACCTTGACCTCTGCTGTGTCCGGCGCGTTGGAACCAATGATCGTCCCCGTCAGCTCCGGCCGCAGCGTGCAGCGAACATGGAGCGGGATGTCGTGCTTTCTCACTGGACCAAGACATCGTGGATGAAGAACCGCTGCGCCGGCAGACGCGATCTCTTGAGCCTCATCATAGGCAAGCAATTGGAGTAATCGCGCCTGAGGAATCTCGCGAGGGTTCGCTGTATACACACCAGGAACATCGGTCCAGATCTCGCACCGCTCAGCCTGCAGCTTAGCCGCAAACAAGGCCGCTGAGGTGTCGGAACCACCGCGGCCCAGCAGCACGGTCTCACCGCTGTCATTTCGTGCGATGAATCCTTGAGTAATCACCATCTCATGCTGACCGAAGAGCTCGGCCGCAGCGGGGTCAGCGTCATCGGAGCAGTGCGCGGAGAGCCAAGCCGCGTCTCCACTATTGGGCAACGCCCGCATGTGCTCGCGAGCGTCTACCCAATGTGCATCGACCCCGTGCTTCTGGAGGTACGCTGCTCCCATTCGGGTTGAGAGGAGCTCACCCATAGCCATAGCCGCCGCCTTCATCCGCGGCGTCGCCTCGCCGATGAGGGCCGTACCATCGGCCAGACGCCGTAGGGGTACGAGAAACTCGGGCAGCCAAGAGGCGTCGACACCGAGCTCCGCAGCCAGCTGGCGATGAACAGACTCTATCTCGCTCAGGATTGGCCCGTGCTCATCGCGAAGCGCAGCGGGCAGGAGGCTGTCCAAAGCGTTGCTGATCCCGGAGACTGCCGAGCACACTAAGACCGGTCGATAGCCCTCAGCGATTCGCGCGCGGGCCACGTCACGAATGGTCGCCCATCTCTCCGCCGTAGCGACGCTCGTTCCACCGTACTTCAAGACTACAAAACGCATCACAATCCGTCCCCTCGGTCGCAGACATCTGTCAGGGCCCAAATAATTGGAGCCCCATTTATCAGCGTTGCTGCCGTTGTCATAGCTTAATTGAGCCCGCAGATGACGCATGTGTCACGAATTTGTTCAAACGTGCGCCATGGGCTGCCCTCTTCTCGGCTGTCCTCTTCACTATCGGTCGGTCTGCGCTCCACTAGCGCACTGAGGTAATCATCGCTGGCGGCGGGCTGAATTCACCCCAACGACGCTGGCACACTGCACCGGGTCTAGTCCCGTCAAATACGGTCTCCACAACCTCCTCCCCCCCGACATATCCCCCATCCCATAGGGAGGACGGATCTTAGAGCTTCAGCTCGATCATCAACACCGTTCATAGACGAGCGCCCATGTTAGAGAAAGGATACGTCGTCCTCCAGCCATGCTGTTCGTGGCGAACAGCCTTGGCATCCACACGAAGGGGGCGAATTGTTTAGCCATCCCCGCTATTATGACGCGTACTCGTAAAGGAGATTAGTGCTGAATCGCCCATACATTTTTCTTGGCCTCGTCCTGTCGATGGGTCTCCTTGGCTGTGATGACAATCCGAATGCCGCGAACGGTAACAACTCGAACGAGACCGACGCTGCTCCATTTGTCCCGCCTGCTCTAACGGACGCAGAGGTGCGGAGCGATATTCTCGGAGGTGATGGCTCCTTCGGAGATGGCGGGCCAAGTTCACCTTGCCTTGGCTACGACTGCGACGATGGCTTTAGATGCCAACCGGACGGCGCTGAAGCGACCTGCGTCCCACTCAGCTGCGATGAGATCAGCTGCCTGGAGCTTGAGAGATGCCAGGTCAACGACGCCGGCGGAGCCGTTTGCGTTGATCTGCGTTGCCGCTCGGATCTCGACTG
>CALELH010000812.1 GCA_937902595.1 uncultured Myxococcales bacterium | reverse complement strand
GATTGAAGCGCGGCGAGTTGAGCACCGAAGTCGCATTAATTGCGCGGGAGGGCGCGACTGCCTACACTGGCCCTGTGAGGGGAAGAATTACCTATATTGTGCTGGCCTTGGCTGCCGTGTGCGCGTGCGATAGCGCGTTGGCTGACACCGTCGGGCAGCGTGGCGCTGGCGTCGCGCGAGACCTAGACGCGCGGTCTGGCGGGGCCATCTATGAGCGGTCCTATGCCCTGGTGATCGGTATCGATAATTATCCAAAGATGCCCGAAATGCCGCGGCTGCGATCGGCGGTGCACGACGCGAAGGCCGTGGCGCGCGCGCTCAGGAAGCGCGGCTTCGAGGTCATCACCTTGTATGGGCGCAAGGCCACCCAGAAGAAGATTAAGCGCGTGCTCGCCAAGGACCTGCCCAATCGATTGACCATCAAAGACCGGGTCGTCATCTACTTCGCAGGTCATGGCCAATCTGTTGGGCGAGGGCGCAAGGCCATCGGATACCTCTTGCCCTCCGACGCCGCCGAGGTCGAGGTCGATGGCATCGACATGGAGTGGCTGACGCGGATCATCCGCAAGCGATATGCCGCGCGGCACGTCATGTATCTCGCGGACGCGTGTTACTCCGGTCTGTCCATCGGCACCCGGAGCGCGGCGGCAGATCCCGGTATGCGCGGCTACATTGGTCACGTCACGCGGGAGCGGGTGAGGCTCACACTGACCGCCGGCGCCGCCGGTGAGCAGGTCCACGAGAAACAAGACCATGGTGTGTTTACCTACCACCTGCTCGAGGCGCTCAACGGCCGCGGCGACACCAATAGCGACGGGTACCTCACGTCCGCTGAGCTTTGGCTGCACCTACAGCGAGGTGTTGTCGAGACAGGCCAAGTCGAAGGGTTTAGGCAGACACCCCAATTTCGCCGTGAGGGCGAGGGGGAGATGATCTTCACCCTGGGCCGTCGGACCAAGGCCAAGAAGAGACGGCGCGCGCGCTCATCGCGCTCCAGATCTAAACGGGCGCGCTCTCGAGGTCGGGGCGCACGGACCGGACTTCTAGGCCGTCTTAAACCACAGTCCATGGGCGGCGCGCTCATTAAGGGGCTCAAGGGGAAGGGGCGCCTTGAGAGCCCCGGAGATACGAAGAACTGTGGCGACTTCGACCGTTGGGTCGACGCGCAGGAGTTCTTTGATA
This sequence comes from uncultured Myxococcales bacterium, assembly GCA_937902595.1. Taxonomy (GTDB): domain Bacteria; phylum Myxococcota_A; class Bradymonadia; order UBA7976; family UBA1532; genus UBA1532. The sequence goes on along the minus strand of CALELH010000812.1, from coordinate 1,665 downwards.
GGTACTATAAGCGTTTCGGTGACGTCGCGCGTCTCGACCAAGATAAGGACCAGATCGCCTGTGAGTCGCTCCCCGGCGCGCCCGGGAAGTAGACTACGAACTTATCAGGGACATTCGGCCGTCAAGGCTAAGCATCAACGGATCCCTGTGTACCGCGCCCGTTATGTCGTGGCATGAAATTGCTCTTAGGCAGCTAAACGGGTGTTGACTTTGGCCCGGGGGTTGAGGCTGGATCGATCCAGACAAGGGGAAGGGGACTATGACAAGAATCAAGATACTGGCATGCGGGCTCGCGGTGGCTGTGTCGCTTGGAGCAGGGACCGCGTGGTCTCAGAACCTAGGTGGTACGTCCAACACAGCGCAGAAGACTATCGAGCAGCGCGAGTTTTCCTACGACAACTGCGACGTCGCCCGTCATCGGCCGCCGTCACCGCGCAAGGTGGGTTTCTCGGGCTGGTGTCCGGGCAGCGACGCCGATGGGCCGGTGATCTGCGTGGACGCCACGCCCATGGGCAATGGGTCGACCCGACACTACGGCTTGCGCGGAGACACAATGGACGCCGGCGACACCTTGCAGATCTTTGTCCGCACCCTGATGACGGACGAGGTGGACTTCAGCGTCTGCAAAGTGACAGGGGGTGGGGGAGCGGATCTCGTCGGGATGCCCCTAGAGGTCAATAAAGGCACCAAGGTCGTCAAGCGCGGGGGCGGAGACTCGTCGCCGAAGGTAAAGGTTGGCGTGGTGCAGCACGAGTTTAAGACCTACAAGTCATTGCGCCTCAAGGCGCGCGTAGAGGTCTTCACAAAGTCGGGGAACAAGCGCGCTCGACGCGCCTTCCACGAGCAGACCGTGACCACAGTGGGGAAGTACAGCCAGGCCCTGCACATCGGGATCGGGGCCTTTATGCTGCACGCCGGCAACGTCACCTACGAGACGGGTAAGCGCCAGGGCAGTCAACAGACGGAGCTGATCGCTGAAGACCAGGAGAACGTCGCGGTCGACATCTTGGTCGGCTACACGCCATACATCGGCGGCCGTCCTGAGGACGGGTGCCGTGGCTTCGGCTGCTTCGCGCCATATTTTGGGCTGTCTCTCATCAAGCTGGCCGCGGACCCGACCCTGCTCAACGGTTTCTACGGTGGCTTGGACTATGAGCTACACGACACGCTGTCCATCGCCTTCGTAGCGGGTCTCAGGAGAACTCAAGTTCCGCGGGAGGACTACTCTGTGGGCGCGCCCATCGACGCGGACTCAAAGCCGACCATCGAGGGCTGGCGGCTCTCCTATGGGGTCATGTTCAACTTGTCACCGACGCTCCTCAAGGACGCGGTAGACCAGCGTAAGGCGTTAGGGGTGGGACTATGAGACGACACAGCTATCAGCTCAGCGCGCTCCTGGCGTTCGCGAGCATGACCATCTCCTGTAGCCTCGTGGAGCCGCTCCCGGTCGAGGTTTCTTGCGAGGCGGAGCCCATCTGCCAGGTCGCGAGCAACCCTCTTCAACGTGAGCGTCTGCAATATAACGACGAATTACGCATCTTCGGTTCCTGCCAGCATCCGGACGGGGTGGCGATCCGTACGCTCTACGTGGCAGGTAAGCTGGTCGCGAACCCGAACGACCGCAACTTCGACGAATGGGAACTCAACCTCGAGTACAACTACGTC
>CALELH010000811.1 GCA_937902595.1 uncultured Myxococcales bacterium | reverse complement strand
TCGCCGCCGAGCTCATCCGCGAGCCGATCTAAGCTCCGCGCCTCAGAGAGAATGGAGCGGGCTTGTTCCAGGACGCGGGTCCCCTCCTGAGTGATCACCGAGCGTCGTCCCTCTCGCTCAAAGAGTGACAGGCCCAATGACTCCTCTAGGTTTCTGATGGCATATGTCACGGCAGACGGCACCCTGTGCAGCGCCTTAGCGGCAGCTGCGAAAGATCCCGTACGGATGATCGTGTCAAACACCAATAACTGGTCGAGATTATGTCTCGGTGCGCTCATCAGCCCCTCAACCCACACCCAAAAGCAACTTATTTGAATGGTACTACTATTTTGATGCTGCTGACTTGAACTATTTAAATCGCCACGAAATACCCGCGGTCACTTGACCGGATGAGCACCGAACTTTGCCTTCGTTCCCTCAAGATCCCAAGCAGCTCGGGTTGTTTGTCTGATCAGGCTGAACCATATAGTTCAAATTTTCAGAACACTGCAGTTAGTTTTATTAGCTATTATTGCACAAGTTGTCCCGCTTTACTGTTCAACATCGGGTGGCCGGCAGAGCCTCCCCGACAATGAACACGGAGCGGAGACATGATGCGAAGCACAAACATCGACTGGATCAAGACTGGACTCATCTGTGCCATCCTTCTATTGGCTGGCTGCGGCGATGAGAACACTGCCGCCGAAGGCTGCGGTGAGTGTCCTGAGGATCACTCCTGCTCCATTGGGCCCGACGGCCCCTTCTGCCAGGAACCCTACAGCCGAAACGGCGCTGCCGGCGATGGTGGTCTCGCCGATATGCTCCCTTCTGCACCAGGAGACCGTGGCGGAAGCGCTCCACACAACGGCGTCTATCAAGGGCGGCAGCAAGGCGATAACGCCAACGATGAGATGAACGATGGGCGCGACCAGCAGCAAGGCGGCGGCGGTGAGGGTGTTGAAGGGTGTGATGACGTCCGACTCCTACTGAAGCCATCTCAAGGAAGCATCCCCCGAGTGATGCTGGTTGTGGACCGTTCATACAGCATGGTCGTTGAAGAGGACCGTTGGGGTCCCATCGAGAACACTCTGAGCCGTGTAACCGAGAGCTTAGGCGACACCGTCCACTTTGGACTCACGCTCTTCCCCTCCCCTAACCCTGGCTTTCGTGGCAGTGATGCTGAGATGGCCTGTGCCGCTGGTGAGGTGAACGTGGCCGCCGGAGGAGGCACGTCAAACGACATCGTAAACTGGCTCTCGAACAACCCACCAGAGCCGGGCCTCGCGACTCCGACCCACTCTGCCCTTGAGGCCGCTGGTCGCCATCTCCTCCAGGCCCCTACCGGCAACGACTACATTCTATTGGCGACGGACGGTGGACCTGGCTGCAACTTCGGCCTCGATCACAACTTCTGCACGTGCCTGAATCACGCATGCCCTCTAGGGCTTCCAGAGATGTGTCTAGACGACCAACGCACTGTGTCCAAGGTCGGTGACCTCGCCGCAGCCGGTATCCAGACGATCGTATTAGGTATCGCCAGCGAAGAGTTTATGCCCGAGTCCCGAGCAGTGCTCGACCGAATGGCCGTCGCCGGAGAGACCGACCTAGACGGCCATCACTTCGAGGTCAATCGAGTCGCCGATCTGGAGCGAAACCTGACCGAAGCAGCAGGTAACCTTGCTCCCTGTACCTATGATCTTGGGGCTCTAGCAGAGTTCGCAGACAGCCTGAATATCCTCATCGATGGCCGTGAGATTAACCGAGACCAAAGCCACCAGAACGGTTGGGATATCGCGAATGGCAACGTGGAATTCTTTGGGGCTGCCTGCCAGAGCCTGCGTGACGGAGCTGCACACGAGATCTCAGCGAATTGTAACTAAAGACAGTCGGTAGACGGAGGGATGTCCATGAAACTCTCAAAAGAACAGGTCAACGATCTCAGAGCGCCCGGGCTCTCGTCCGATGGGGCGCCTGACAGCCTGACATCGGACCACGCCCCCGACACCATCGGCATGGAGTCATCCTGAGGCCACCCAAGGCCTCTCTGGAAGGTACGATCAATGAACTACACTCTAGACCAATTACTCGCCCTTGACGCGATTCATCGCCTCGGTAGCTTCGCCGCGGCAGCTCAGTCCTTGTACCGAGCGACGTCAGCGATCAGCTACTCGATTCGTAGCCTGGAGGACGCCCTCGATGTCTCGCTATTTGACCGCAGCGGCCATCGGGCAGTGCTGACGCCAGCGGGAGAGTTGGTTCTGGCGGAGG
>CALELH010000810.1 GCA_937902595.1 uncultured Myxococcales bacterium | reverse complement strand
GAGGCCAGCGAGTAAGCCCGCCCTGCGCCGACGCTACTCCGCCTCGCCACAGCGAGCGCCCTCGTCGACACGACCATCACAATCCTGATCGACGCCGTCGCAGCGTTCTTGGGCGCCCGGATGTACCCCTCCTCGACGGTCATCACAATCACCGTCACAGGCGTCGTGCTCATCGCCGTCCTCATCACGAGAGGCGCAGGCCTCCTCACAGACGTATTGCAGGCGTGCATTACAAGGCCGGTCATTCCAGGTCCAATTCCTCATCCAAACGTGAGCGCAGTCTTCATTATTGCCCGCGTTGTTCGGCTCACCATTATTCCACCGTTCGAGGTCGCGTTCTTCGCCGTCTACCCAAACAAACTCTCCCTCGTCAGCACGGTCAGACAAGCCGATCCAATAATCACGATTAAAGGACTGTGCGACACGCTCCGAGACCCAATCCGCCTCCGCCTCGTCGTCAAAAGAGACGAGATCCATCTCGCGCTCTCGGCAGCGCCGCTGCGCCTCTGGCCAAGAGCGTCCATCAGAGCAAAAGAGATACAGTTGTCCACCCCGGTAACGCCCAACACATTGACAGTTGTCGCCATCATCCGGCTGGCCACTGCAGTCTTGATCGATCCCGTCACCGCAGATGTCATCGGCGTCAGGGTTAACATCGGGGTCCTGGTCATCGCAGTCGCCAGCGCAGGCCGAGAACCCATCGTTATCAGCATCCACCTCGAGGTCACATGGGTCCTCACACAGGATCCCTAGATTGAGCCCCTCACACGGCGCGTCAAACCAATTGCCGCTTCGTAGATCCATCGCGACACAGTTCTCGCCCTCGCCTCCATTCGGTTCACCGCGTGCCCATGAAGTGAACTCAGCAAGAACACCGCTCGGCCACACGAATCGATCCTCCCTCTCTTGGTCACTCAGGCCAATCCAATAGGGCTGGTCCACCAAAAGGCGAGCCTGTGTTCGAAGCCAGCGGGCCTCATACTCGCTCTCCAGACTCACGGGCTGAGCGTCATATTGTCCGCACCACTCCCCCGCCAACTCCGCTGCTCGACGTTCAGGGCACACCAAGTAACGATGACGCCCAGCGAACACTGCGCGGCAGTCCGGACAGGCGCGTCCCTCATCAATGCGCCCATCACAATCTTGGTCGATCTGATCTCCACAGCTCTCCTCAGCACCTGGGAAGATGCGCGAATCTTCAGGATCACAATCATAATCGCAGGGGATCCCATCTCCATCGAGATCAGGCGCATCTGAGAGTAGACATTCATAGACCTCAGTGGTTCGTTCCCGCCGCTGCCTCAAGAACCGAAGAGTCGCCTCAACCTCGTTATCAAACCGATTCACATCGATCCGCTCATCCGCCTCAACCTGTGGGCGAAGGCGCTCCGCCAAGGCTGGTAACTCCTCCTCTAAGTTGAGACCGTCGATGACCTCCATCAGCCTGATGATCGTCCGGTCATACTCGAGAGAACAGAAGACATCCTCAAGACACGCGCTAAACATAAGGCCTCGTCCATCTCGTAGATCTCGCTGCTGCCTGAAGGTCTGGTCCGTACCCCAGGGCATCCAGGTCGCGCGACCATCATCATCGAGATGAATGTAATAATTGTTCCGCGTCGGCGCGTAACCATCCCAATGCCCAATATAGAGTTCTACAGCGAAGACACCGATGACGGCGGGCCAATCGAGGAGGTCTGCACCTTGCTGCATGAGCAGGTTGGGTTCACGTCGCTCGATGAGCTCTAATAGAGGACGGAGCGACTCACCGGCGTCTGGCTCACCTTGATCCACCTGTAGCTCGTCCAGTCGGTCGGAGATGAGGTCCTGACCATAGGCCCCCTCGTAGACATGATCTGTCGACCAAAACCATCTCTTCATAAAGAGCTCGTCAGGGGTCTCGATGTGCGCATAGAGGCCGTATGGCTCATCGTTTAACCGAACCCATACATATCCGACGCGGGGCGCAGGCAGGCCCATCGCCCGAAAGATCTTGTATGCCGTCCACTCAGCGATCTTTGAGCGATCCTGAACCATATTGTTGAGAGTCATCCGTTTAAGCCCACGAAACCGCTCTCTGTCATCTAAATCGAAGCGAATCTTGAACCCCGACTTCTCGCCGAGGGGCCGAAAGCTTCCAATACGCCCCTTGAGTCGAATACCAGCCTCGCGAAGCTCGCTCTCCTCCCCACGATCCGTGATGCGAAAGCCTCCGATGACCCACTCTCGTGGCTCCTGTCCCAACTCTGCGATGTCCGCGTCATCGAGATATAAGTCGACGGTTGGGATCTCCTCTGTTCGGAAGAGATCTTCTGCCGGAGCTCGAGGCGCCTGGTTCATCTCTCCCAAGGTGGGAAATGTTGGCTGCCACTCACCTGATCCATCAGGGAGCCGACCCCAAGTAAACGCCTCCACCGTCCTCTGTAGGGCCACACCGTCTACGACCTCATCATTCGGATCTACGAGGGAGACCGTCTCTTGGTCACAGGCGATACCAAAGGTAAAACCTGCCTCATCCTCCGTCTGTCGACGGACGACCACCCAATCACCGGGCGCGAGGTCCCCTGCTAGCTCATACTGATTCCCCGCATCATCTCGAATCCTAAACCCCTGAAGGTCTGCGACGTTCGTACCCACGTTCACG
>CALELH010000809.1 GCA_937902595.1 uncultured Myxococcales bacterium | reverse complement strand
GGCCTCCGCTCAAAGACCATCGGACTCTATCTGCCCGAAGAGGACAGACCGAGATCGCTCTACCTGCGATACATTCACGACGACAGCGGCCGCTTGATTCGTGAAGAGGCCGTGGACGAGCCCTTCAGAGACTTTGAACCAGTCCCCTGGGTACCTACGCGTATAAGCACCTTTGTCTACGGAGACGCGGGCGTCGAGGAGCGACTCGATTCAAATGGTGACGGCGATACGGATGAGGTCATCCTGCATCCAATCGGAGCGCCCTGAACCGTTGCCGATGGGTAGGTCGAGGTCTATGGATCCAGTTTGGATGCGGGGAACAAAAAAGTGAACCCGCGCCGTTAATCCCATCAGACAACCGTCGGATCCGTGAACCTCAAACTCTCTTCGTCATCTAAAGCAGGTGCCGGTATGATCGAGCTTTGAAGCAATAGGCCGTACATTTGAACCAGCTGCCCTCATCATCGGAGAAGCCACGCCCAGCAATAGGCAAGCGGGTTCTCCGTTGGCTCTCGATCTGTGGCCTCCTCTTAGGGGTCACCTTCATTGGGCTACAGTACTTCCCCGTTTATCAGATCAACGACGAAGACAGGCCCCCCAAACGAGCCGTCAAGCTCCTCAAAGAGATTCAAGCGTTTCAGAACACTTACCTCACTAAGAAAGGGCGCTATATTGGCGGTCTTCAATGGGCCGAGTGGCCAGCTGGGCCGTTCCCCTCTAGCGACGGAGTATCCTGGGGTCAACCAGGGAGTGGCCCCTGGTCTGAACTCAAGGTCGCCGCCAAGACCAAGACACGGTTTAAGTTCAGGGTACGGGCTGGCCTCCGCCCGAACCGCGCCCCGGAGGCGCAATTCCCCTCGCCGCCTAAAGGCCCTTGGTACGTACTCCAGGCCCGCGCCGACCTAGATGGGGACGGGGAGATTTGGCTCATCGAGGTGAGTTCAGCGGCCACCGCGATCTTTGTCAGAAACGAAGGCGAGTGATCCCATAGCGAGATCAAGCTCAGCGAATCGGAAGGCAACGAAAGTGTCTGGGTCCAGGCCTGCCTGGCGAGGTCCAAGTCACAGCTCTTCAGCAGCGCTACCGAACCTAGGGCAGTGACGACGGAGAGTTTACGAGACGAGGTTGCGGAGCAGACGCCCCTTCGGTCGCCCCATGCCGGACCGCGCGATGCCAATAAAGCCAACACCTTCGGGCTGACAGTTGAGTTCGGCTACGCCGGGGGTAACATCAGGCTCACAGGAACAAATCTCAGCACCGATGTCCGTATAGCGGCGCTCCCTGTCATGGGCTTGCCAACGCATTCCATCGCACACCGCTAAGAGTTCGTCACCGAGGCAGCACCCTGTCCGGGTTTGGTCGCATTCCTGACCAAGCAGCGCAAAGCACTCGAGCTCTATGCCACCTAGATCCTGTCGAGTGGCGTCGGTGGCGTCAGACCCCAGATCCACCACCGCGTCGGTCCCTAAGTCCACCATCGCGTCTGAGCCCGCGTCCATATTGAGATCTGTGTCTGCCTTATCAGCCAAACAGCTTGCTCCGGCCGCAAACAGCGCCGCGTTACCCACAATGGTCACCCATGCTTTTCTTCGCTTAATCGCCATCTCTCCTCCCCTGCTCTCACGCTGCCCCTCTAACAGTAACAGCTAGAATAGTAAGAAGAAGGGCTCTCTTTCAATGGTCTCAACGACACAATTGACTCTCTGAACCGTCTACACAATTGGGCCGTCTATACTTCATTGCCGATTGCGTGCCCCGAACATCAGGGCGGCGTGGCTATCTGATCTGAGCTGGTCATAATCCTTGGCCAGGTTGAGGTCAGACGCCCAGGCGGTCCTGCAACTCAGCGACCGAGTGGACCACAGGCGCCCAAGCGCTGAGGCGCTCGACTGAGTGATGACCCCAGGCGACACCAATCGCCTTAACGCCCGCCGCGTGGGCCATCTCCAGGTCATAGGTGGTGTCCCCGATCATGACCAGGTCATCGGTCCCTGTCGCCCGTTTGATGGCGTCCAACATGTCGGGGTACGGCTTGGGACGAGGCACCGAGTTCCCTCCCAACACAATCTCGAAGCGCTCACCGAGCCCTGATTGCTCGACCGCTCGCTCGGCGCCTCGCTGACTCTTTCCCGTCGCGACCGCCGCTCGAAAAGGACGCGCCAAGAGGTCGGCCACACCGGCAAAGAGCGTCTCGTGAAGCGCGCTCGTCCTCACATACGCCTTTGAGTACGCCTCGGCCAACACGGCTGGGTCCTGCTTCGGAGCGAGGGTGCGCATAGTGTCTATCAACGGCAGACCCACCAACTCTAGGATCGCCTCAGCGGGTGGTCGTTCGAGCCCCATGCCCGACCAAGCGACGCTGTGAGCTTCGAGCAAGGCTCTGCTCGAATCGATCAAGGTTCCGTCTAGATCAAAAACCACCACCATTGGATGCCTCCTCAATCTCGTCTCAAGGCCACCTGTCTCCACGAAGGTATCACGGTTGCGACGTCCCCATCGCAGCAGACCAAAAGTCGGCTTCATCGCCCCAAGGGTCCTCTTGGAGTCGAGGGAGTGGCGTGCTCAGTGGCCTATGAAGCTGCGCCTAACGACGTCTTCCGCGTCTCCGCGATATCGCGAGGGATAAACACTGTCACCTGAGTACCACCAGCCTCCCTTTGCGCAACGACGATGCTGCCGCCGTGATTAGTCACGATCGTGTTCGCTATCGCAAACCCAAGACCGAGGCCTTTCCCCGCCTCAGTCACCACAAAGGGGAGACTCGAATTCAATGGACGGGTCGGGCCTTGAGCGGCGTATTCAAGTCCGGGTCCATCGTCGCAAATCAGAACCTGGACGTGTTCTTCGGTCTCATTCACATCTATGGACACCGATGTTTGGGCGAACTTTATGGCGTTATGAACTAAGTTCGTGACCGCCTGCTCCATCGCCAACTCGTCCGCCAACACCGCTCCGCCCACGCCCTCTTCCTCAAACAATATCTCAACCCCTTGGTCTCGAGCTAAGACGGACAGCCTAATCCGAATGCGTCCCATCAATTCCCGCAAAGTGCATGGGGTCGCCGCCATCGCCTCAGGGCCGACAACCTTCAGCCGGGTCAGGGAGAGCATGTTGGCAAACAATGTATCCAGATGCTCTACCTCCGCTCGCAATGCTGGGCCCAGCCTATCGGGAAGCTGCGCGTCCACCAGGCGACTGAGCCCTAGCTTGAGTGAGGTCAGCGGCGTCCGCACATCATGGCTAAGCGCCGCCAAATGCTCTTTCAAACCGGCATGGCTCTCTTCAAGGACCGAGTTCGCCTGCTCCGCTGATAGCTTTGCCTGGATGAGCTCTGTGGCGTCTAGAAAAGTAGCCCTCACGAGTCGTCTCTTGGTTCGACTATTGAACTCTGACCGCCCGCGTAGCCGACACATCCGAAGCGCCCCTCCCCGCTCTAGAATATGGACCTGATTCTCGAACGTCTCACCCGACTCTAAGGCGTCCGTGATCGATGCCAACGCGCAGTCCCGTGTGTCAGGGTGGAGATGCTCGAGAAAGAGGTCATAGCTTGGCTCGACCTCGAGTGGCTCATATCCGAACATCTGATACGTCTCTCGAGACCAGTGCATTCTCCCCGTCTCGGGTTCCCACTCCCAGCTCGCGAGGTGCGCCAACTCTTGGGCTTGCCGTAGTCTCCCTCGACTCTCTTTCAGCGCCTCCAATTGTACCTGCTGAACGGCAAAACTCTCTTGAAGATCTCGCTGCAAAAGGTTCAGCGTCAGTACAAGCTCTTGGTAAGGGTGATCTTTAGGAAGCGCCAAGTCTTCAGGATCATGGTTGACGTCCCACCCCATCTTGATGAGGCGTTCCACCAGCCGTGTAACGACCTGAACATCCTGGCCCCCCGACGGTCTCGAGTTCCCTGGCGCCTCAAACTCGTTCTCTTCTCGCGCCGGGACAGAGGCCCCCCTGTGTTCTCTAATCCTCGCCAGAGCCTCGGGTAAATCTCGAGCGCCTTCCCATTTACCGAAGGTCTGGGGAGCGAGCGCGCGGATCGACCGTAGCAGGAGCCGTGAGAGGTTAGAGCCGATGTGGATGACCAAACGTTCACGACCACCAGACCTCTTCGCATACTCAATATAGGCTCTGCGCCCGGCAAGGCTGACCCGCCGCACATCTCTTGAATCGCGGATAACGTAGAGCCGCTCTGCCCCGATCTCCTCGTACACCGACTCTGCTACCTGCCGCGCTGCGTCCAACTGTGCCTCGGTCTCCAATGCGCCTCTTAGCTTAATGAAGATGACATCCGGGCTCAGTAATGAGTAGGTAACCGTCAACGATTGCCCTTCTCCCACGTAGGTCCAATGCGTCGGGCTAAACACGGAGAAGGCCTCTCCATCTAAGGTGATCCCCTTCCTGCCACTAGGGTATCTGAGCTCTAACCCATTGGGCATCTTTGGGTTCAATGGTGGAGCCGTCGATACAGCCCCCCCTCGCGCCCTGGCGCGGATCGAATCGGTCAGAAAACGAAGAGCGTCGGTCTCGCTCTTGTAGAACCTCACGTTCATCGCTGGTCGAAGAGCCCCGAGAAGTCTGCCCAAGATCCGCGTGAAAGCGTTGGCGCCATGGGCGGCTACGAACCATTCATGGTCGTTCTCCTTGAAACGCTCCGCGATAACCCTGCGCCCAGCGAGCGCCACCCCTTCGAACTCCGTGAGGTCGAGGGAGACGTAGAGCGCATCGTTCAACTCAAAGTCATGAACAATCGCCGCCATCTTGTCGGCCTCTGCGATCGCGTCTTGCTCATTCGCATAACCGATCTTCTTCTGATGAACGATGCCTTCAGCGCACACCCATTGGCGCACGTGATAGCCACCCGTCTCAGACAGATATTCGTACTGCGCGAAGCGCTCCATATCGAACGATGATTGCATACTGGCCACCATGTCATAACGACCGATGAAGCTCCACCAGTGTCTCCAACCGGTAACGTCATCCCAAGCTAAGTTTAGATCGGTCCGTTCTGACCACAGCCTAGTGCGAATGTTGACGAATTTGGGGGATGGTCGTTGAAGCCAACCTCTAAGCACGGTTATGGTCCGGCGTTGAGGAAATGGGCAAGACTCAGGGAGGGGTAGATGCGTTTCAATCATGTTTGGGTTCGGGTGTGTTTACTTCTGCTCGTCGCGTTAGCCGGCTGGGCCTGCACTGAGGTCCCCGCGACCAACCCCTTCGATCCTGAAGCTCCCATGGAGTTGCAGCGAAAGGTGACCCTAAGCGGGGTCGTGCTGGACGCCGAGTCGCGAGAGGTCATCGTTGGGGCCGTCGTGACGCTAACCGGCCCCACCAATCCCGATAATAATCCATACACAACCCTCCTCGACGACAATGTCGACGATGGAAGCAACGAGAGCGGGTCCTACCGCTTCGAAGGTCTCCTCCCCGGTCGTTACCGTTTGGAGGTCGTTCACGCGGGGCACATTAAACAGATCATCGAGTTGGGTAAATTAGAGGCGGGTGAGACCATTGAGCAAGAGGTGCTCATGGTCCCGCTACCAGCAGCAGGCGGCATGGTCGAACTGCCTCCCGAGGTGAGCCGTCTCAGCGGCGTAGCTTACAAGGAAGGACAGCTGGCGATAGAAGACGCGTCTCTACGAGACCATTCGGGGATCACCGTTGAGGTCGAGGGGACGGGAGTGCGTACCGTCACCAATCAGGCTGGCGATTTTGACCTCTTCCTCAACGCGGGTACCTACAGCCTCATCTTGACGGCTCCCAATTACACCCGCCATGAGAGTGAGCCCATCGAGTTGGCAGAGAGCGACGAGAGGCGTCTTGAGACCCCGATCACGCTCCAGTCAGACCCGGGCGTTGTCGCGGGGACTGTTTTGCTAGAGGGCGTCGCAGCGGGCGGTCATGGCGACATCACCGTAACCTTAGCGAACACGAGCCTGACGGCGCAGACCAATGATGACGGTGATTTCCGGTTGGACGACGTACCCGCGGGTATCTACACGCTCCGCGCGTCACGAGATGGCTTCGATACTCAGACGGTCAGCGGCGTCGTCGTCGCGAGTCATCCTGACACGATCGTAGACGCCATCGCCTTACCCATATCGCGAGGCAGCGTCGAAGGGACCATCGATCTGGTCAACTCTAACTCAAACGGCGGGGTCGCCATCGAGCTCCTCAATACGTCCTACAGCACCTTCAGCAACGCCGCCGGAAGCTTTCGCGTCGATGGCATCCCGGTCGGCGAATACACAGTTCGCGCGTGCGCCCAAGGATACGAGCCCCTGGAGAGCCCCATCAGCGTTCTGGCATCAGAGACGATCCAGGTCCCCAACGATGGCGCGACCATCGAGCTAGCGCGCCAGCAGTTCGAGATCAGCCCCGGCGGGGAGCCACTCCTGGCGACATCGCCGGATTATACCCTGGCGTTTGCCCAGGTCCCAGCCTGGGTAACCGGGGTAAAAGTGACGGGAGATCTAGCATCCGCAGAGAGCGTCGACTTCCGCCAATACGATGCCCAAGCGGGATCCGTAGCCCTCCGGCTGAGCGAGAGCGATGGCTCTAAGGTGCTCAACATTCAGTTTCGGGGAGATGGCTGCTATCTGAGCGACGTCTTCCAGGCTGTCGTCACCCTCGACACCACCGCCCCCATCGTCGTGGGCTTGTCATTTCAGGACGTGGTCAACACAGCCACGGGCGTATTGACCAACAGCACCGACGCGACGCTGCTGATGCAGGCGGTCGGAGCGAACGAGCTTCGGATCACCGGGCCAGGCGTGAGCACCGTCGGTGGATTACCCAATGAGGGAGCCTGGTTCGCCGCGCCTGAAGGTGCTCAAGTCAGCATAGCGCTCGGTCTAGACGGCGCGACTGATGGAGAGAAATCAGTGACCGTCGAGGCCCGCGACCTCGCGGGTAATCTCGCCCCTGCGCAGACGATCACCGTCCAACTGGATCGGGAGGCTCCCCAGAACGGAGCAATCACCATAAACGATGGGCAGCCCATCACTCAGGCCGACGGTCAGGTGAGCCTGAGCCTAAGCGCGACCGGGGCGAACGAGTATCAATTGTCGAACTCCGACGCCTTTGGAGATGCTGTATGGGAGTCCTACGTAACCAGTGATCTCACCCATGTCGTCGACCGTCCCATCTTTGATGGTGTGAAGACTATCTATGCACGGTTTCGGGACACGGCGGGCAACGTCAGCGAGCTGGTCTCTACCCAAGTGACTCTTGATCGTCAGGGCTTCATCCAGGGCACCGTCGCCCTCGAAGGTGGCGATGGTGTGTTGACCGATGTTCAGATCCTGCTCGATGGCGATGTTGTGGGCAACGCGCGAGCAAATGGCAGCTTCATTCTTCCATCCGTCGGTGTTGGTAATCGCGAAGTCAGTGTCGCGTTGACCGATTACACGGTGGTGGAGACCATCGACGTGGACGTAGGTCCCGAGTCGTCGTCACCGGACAACCCCACCCTTGTTTTGCGTCATGATTTCGGGACCATCTCGGGCACGGTGCAAGTCGTCGGACCGACGGCGGTCACTGAGGTCGCGATTCTGCTCAATGGCGAGAACGCTGGAAGCCCCAACGAGGACGGCAGCTTCACGATTCGGGCACCCATCACCGTCGAGCCTGCGCGTCACACCGTCGAGGTCGTTCTCACCGATCATACGATGCGAGTTGGGGCGGAGACCTTCGCGGTCTACCCAATGGAGACCGTCCCAGCCAATCATGTCTTTGTCTTGGAGTACGACACGGGCTCAGTGAGCGGCACAATCGATCTGGCGGACACCGATGGCTGCGGCGGCGCAGAGGTGCTCATCGACAACGTAAGTCAGCCAGCCAGTTGGGACGGCTGCACCTTCACTGTGGAGCGCGTCAATGTCGGCGACCGGAACGTCAAGGTGACTCGCGCCCTGTTCGAGAGCGCGAATCAAGACGCGATGGTTCGCTCCAATGAGACTGAGGAGATCGCAAATGTCTTTGAGTTGGCACGTTCCACCGGATCGGCCGCCGGCTACGTGGAGCTTCAGTCTCAGAACACCCATGGTGGGATCCAGGTCATCTTCAATAACGTCACCGCGCCCGTCGGCTCAGAGACTCCTCGGAGCTATACCACCTTGACCTTCGACTCCGGACGCTTCGAGCAGGTCGACATGTGGGAAGGAAATTACGAAGTCTACGCACAAATAGAGGGCTATGTGCGCTCATATCTTGGAGAGATCACAGTCAATCGTAACGCTGAGACGCTCGTCACAGCCGAGGATGAGCCGGAGATCTTAGCTCGCCAAGTCGGCGACTTCCTCATCAACGATGGCGCAGCTTATTCGCGAGTGGACCAGGCCGCGCTGTCCCTCGGATTCGCCCAAATTCAAGCTTTCCGCGTTCGGGTGAACGCCGACACCTTCGATGACACGGCCTGCGCTCAAGACGCCGACTGTGGAGATGGTGGAGGCTGCTACGAGGGTGAGTGCTGGATTAAGTGGAATGATCCCAACAGTGATGGGCTCATGATCTACGGTTCTCAGGCCATATTGGGCGCCGGCGGCTCAGACTCCATCGGGCTCGACATCGAGATCGACGGCGCCGTTCCCTTGGACGGGGGCGACGGTGAGAAGATCATCGAGATTCAGACTCGCGACCTAACAAACATCAACTCGAGTGAACCTTTTTATCGCGCATCTATCGTCCTCGACACCATCCCACCTGCCCTCCCTGCGGCAGCCGGGGATCCAGTCCCCTGCGCTCTTGATGGCGACTGCAATGGAGATGACATCTGTGTTGATGCAGCCTGTACGCCTCCCGCGGTCTTAATCGATGATGGCAACGCGTACACCAACTCGTCCTTGGGTCTGGTGCAGCTGACTCTGGCAGCGACAGACGCGAATGGCATCGCGGCAGTGCGACGCTCCAACGCCGCCGATTGCGGGCAGGAAGGTCTCGACAATAGCGACGCGTTTGTCGCGATCATGAATCACACGCTGAGCGCACCGGACGCCGATGGTGACAAGGACGTCTTCGTCTGTTTCCTCGACCCAGCAGGAAACGTCTCATCAGTCGCCTCCGCGTCCATCAACTTGGACCGCGTCAAACCACAGATCGAGACCTTCG
>CALELH010000808.1 GCA_937902595.1 uncultured Myxococcales bacterium | reverse complement strand
CGGCAGCTCGCCTCAGCTCAGCCTGTTTCTGTGGTGGAAGCTGACGTCGCAGGTCCAATTCGCCGTGGAGCGACCGCTTTCCAATTACCGCAGCAAGGTGCGCCAACGGTCCCCGCTGCCTCCCCGAAGGGGGCGAGCCTCGCGCTCAAGATCACGGCGGGGATTATCCTAGCAGCTGCGCTCGGAGTGGTCGGCTTCATGATCGTGCCCACTTTACTTAAGTCGCCACCTCCACCATTACCGCCCTCTGTCACTATGAGCAGTACGCCAGACGGTTTGGAGGTGTTCTTAGATGGTAGATATCTTGGCTCGACACCGCTGAGCCATAAACTCAGCAAGAACTCCACGGGTCACGCCCTCCAAGTCGTCAAGGGCTCCAAGCGCTATGCAGGTAAGTTGACCGCTGTGACTGGCCCCAGTTGGGTGCATATCGAGCTTGATGGCGAGACGGAGAAAGGGCCGCTCGGGATGGCTCGGATTATCAGTGAGCCCGTAGGGGTCGATGTTGTCCTGAAAAAAAATAAGATCGGAAAGACGCCACTGACGTTGTTAGGACAGAAGGGGCAGTCCTGGGATGTGCAGGTTGGGCCCAGTGGATCTAGCAAGAAAGCGACGGTAAAGGCGACTAAAACTGGAGAAGCGACACGGATGCGTTTCTCTAGTGCGGGTAGCAAATAGAGCGCTCTGATGGGTGATGATGCCTGGCGTTCGCTTGTCGACATTAGATGGATTTGTTAATCGACCGACAGATACGGTTTCGGTTGAGATAGCGAGGAGAGAGAATGGTCTACCGGATGATTGGTGTTGTGCTTTTCCTAGGGTTACTGGGCGTCTCTACGGCGTCGGCAGGTCCATTGGAGGAGGCGCAAGCCATGGTCAACGAGGGCGAAAAACTTCTCGCCAAGTCAAAGCGGGGGAGGAAGTCGAAGCGAAACGAACTTCTCGTTCGCGGTGTGGGCAAGTACGCACGAGCCTACCTCATCCTTACCACGGGTAAACCGACCGAGGGCGCTGGGGACTTGTTGACGAAGGTTAAGGGTAAGGTCGCAGAGCTCAGCGAACGTCCCGAGATCGTGGATGCTCGACGTAAGACGCGCGGCAAGGCGATTGCAGCTGCCGCTCAGGGACGCCTCACGGATGCCTATGACCTCTTTGCCCGGCTACGGGACATGGACCCGAGAGATCAAACCGTCGAGTACATCTTGGGGGTGATCGGTCAGAGAATGGACTCTGAGCAGGGGAATGCACAATGACGCGGCTTAGATTAAGTAGAGTAGCGCTTGTCCTTCTCTCCTTGATGATGGGGATACTCGTTGGCTGTGGGGCTGGCCCCATCTCAGTCAAGGGACGCGTTGTTGACGACAACGGTACGCCTATCTCCAAGGCTGAGATCGCG
This sequence comes from uncultured Myxococcales bacterium, assembly GCA_937902595.1. Classification (GTDB taxonomy): domain Bacteria; phylum Myxococcota_A; class Bradymonadia; order UBA7976; family UBA1532; genus UBA1532. Next base: position 7,752 of record CALELH010000808.1, on the reverse strand, counting down.
ACCCAACCCGCCACCGACGTGGTTGTGTCCAATACCCGAGGGTATTTTGTCCTCAGGCAGATGATCACTGAGCTTGGCGAAACAGCTCAAATTAAGCCGGGTAAATATCGGCTAACGATACGTAAGTTTGGGTATCGTGACTTGAGCTTCGCTATCCCTATAAGGAAGGGCAAGAACGTCATTAAGAAGAATATCGTCATGCAGGAACGGACACCTGAGATAACTGACCTGGCTCCCACTCAAATGGACGAGCAAAAGGTAGAACCGGACGGTGCCTCGGTACCGAAGATTGGGAACTAGGCTGTGTTAGGCGAGCTTTTCGGAGGCAAAATGAGTCGGCTGCATCGCTGTGTTTCGATCGGTGTTCTGGTCACGATGATGTTTTCTGGGTGCGGCGAGGAGGCGCCCAAGGCGGATTCGGCTGAGGTCATCATTAAAGTGAAGACCACGGACACCTTGGGGAGCTCTGTCCCAATGGTTTTGTTCTTCATTAACGGAAAGAAGTACGGGATTACGGGGGAAGACGGACTCGTGCGAGTTCCATATCCAGCGAAAGCTGGAGAGACCCTCGTGTTCGACGTAGAGGATCCTGATGGCTATCGGGTCCCTTCGACAACGGATCGTGGGCAATGGAAGGTCACGGTTGATGAACTCGGAAGCGGCCCGGTGGTGATCGAGTTTCCTGTGGTTTTTGAGCGTCCAGAGCGAGACTACGTAATCCTCGTAAAAGTAGACGGCGAGAACCTGCCGGTCACGGTGAATGGCAAGAAGATTGGCGCGACTAACTCGACTGGAGACGCGATCCTTAAGATAAAGGGCGCGCCTGGGCAGTCCTTCACTGCCCGAGCTGGAGACACTGTCCTGAAGGGCGCGGTCTTCTCTCAGACAGAAGAGGTCTATGTACTTACCAACGGCAATGTCGGGCGAATTGGTAAGACGATGTCCGTTGTAGCCGAGCCTCCCGCTACAAATACGAAGATCGCGGCCCGTCCGGCCGCCAATTCGGGACAGGGCCGGCGCGCAGCGCCGGCGCCCACTGCTCGAAAGCAGCCGCGGGAAGAGGACCTCTTCCGGCCTGCTCCTAGGCGCAGTCGAATTCGCCAGCCGGTTGAGCGACCCGAACCCGTAGTCAAGGAGCCGAAGCGTGCTAGAGAGACGACGCCGGCGCGGCGATATGAAGAGCCAAGATCACGAGGCCGAGAGCAGAGTGGCGAGGTTCGTTTTGGAGGAGGCTCACCAACGCCGTCGGTCGCGCCCGTCGTGGCAGCACCAGCTCCAGTAGCCACGCCAAAGCCGATCCCTAAGTCTGCACCGATCAATGATGGATTGGATGAGTTGCTTGGTGATGATGAGCCGGAGGTGGCTGTAGCTCGAAGAGCTGCCGCGCCAGCGCCTCGACCTGTGCCAGCGCCAGCTGCACGTCGCTCGTCAACGAAGATGGCGCCGGAGGCTATGGGGGATGGACTACTGGATGACAGCACTGCCGAGACCGTTGATCGCAGCGCAATCGAGGCTAAGGTCACCATCGGTGGTCGGAGCGGTGACTCACCTTCAGCCTTGTCGAAAGAGCAAATCACGGCTCGGCTTGAGGACATCAAAGGCCGTCTCAAGACGAGCAAGGTTGTCGATCGACGTGACGCCGAATTCTTGGGGCAGGTGAGTTCTAAGCACCCAGGATACTACGAAGCGAATCGGATACTCGGGGATTGGTACTACCAGCTAAAGGATTACAGGCGGCAGGCTAAAGTCCTTGAGGTTGCGACTAAGAGAGGGCGGCTCAAGAGCGATCCTATCGTTCTCCTTTCTTTGGCCAAGGCGTATGGAAAACAGAAGAATTACCGACGCGCTATCCGGAGCATGAACCGCGTTGAGCGAAAGATGCGACGCTTGTCGGCCCCTCTCAAGGCGGATGCTTACAGGTTTCACGCAGAGATGCTGGAGTTCGAATTTCTTCGGCAGTATCACGACGATCCCAAGCGAGCAAACACGAGCCTCATCGATAAAGCGATCACTCGTTGGCAACGCTTTCGTACCTTTAATAAGGGCTCCGGCCGCGCCGTCCGAGAGGCTGAATCCAAGATTGAGAAGCTGAACACGCTGAAGAATGAGATGGAGCTCTAGGGGTGCATAAAGTCCGAATTTATCCGGTCATTTTGTTCGTAGCCGCAGCGCTCGTCTTCGGCTGTACGAAGAAGAAGACGGATCCAGGTACAGCCCCCGGAGAGCGCGCTGTTGATACGAGCGCTGAGGCGCAAGCAGCTGATCAGGGCTGGATCGTCGGAGTGGCGCGTGACAACGGCCCTCTCCTTAAATTGGCGGAGAGTTCCGCGGGCTGGGGCGCATTCTTTGGAAACGAACTCATACGAGCGGTGGAGCTTTTTCAGAAGGACGCGCGAGGAAATAAAGACGCGCGAATCGGAGGAGCGAGAGCTGCTTTGCGTCTGGCGAGAGCCTATCATGAGCTGTCCATGCTGCAAGAAGCGCTCGTCGAGCCGTATCATAAGGCTCAGGCCTCACGGCCTGATGCGTCAAAGAACTTGCCTTGGAGAAGGTATGTCGAGGGCCGACTGGCTCAGCGTTTAGGTAATGACACCAAGGCGAGGAGCATCTTTGACGGGGTCAAGGAGAGTCCACTTGGAGAGTTGGCCAGGGCGGCGATGGCGCAGCCAGGAGAAGGCGGGAGCGCGGGTCCACTCGCGGACTTGCTTGCAGGGCGTGAAGCAGGCGCGAACACCGAGGCGTCCGGCGGGATGTCTCAAGAGTACTTTGCTCGACTGCGTGTACGGAGCCTCTCAAGTGCGAGACGCAGTCGCCTTGCACTTAAGATCTGGGGACGGCTTGACCATCGAGGACCGGATCTAGCGCCTCCGGGTTCAGTTGCAAAGGATGGCTTCTGGGACCCTCTCGCGGCTGAAGCCGGTCAGAGGTTGTACGCTGCCGTTGCTCTCGAGTTCATGAAAGGGGAAACCGAATGGTCCCCTTTGTACGAGGCTGAGGCCTATCTTCTTCTGGCGCGGCCCGACGCGGCGCTCACGGCGCTGAACGGGCTTTTGAAAGCCCCGCCCAAGGAGGCGCGGCTCGCGAACCTTGTCTTGTCTCGTTCTCAGGGAATTGCGGACATGCTTGGTTTGGTTAAAAGCCTTAAGGTTCAGACGCTCGTGCGTTTGGGAAAAGCTGATGAGGCAAAAGTGTTGATATCAGATATGGGGCAGGAGACCATTGCTCAGCGCGTTCGGCGAGCAACCGCATTGAGCGTTGTAGGGGAGTCCTCATCTGGGGTATTCCCTGATGACAGGGGGGAGCTGGCCAACTTAATTAATTCGAGGGTAGCAGCGCTTGGCAAGACCGCTAAAGGCGCGACGGATGTTGCTGAGTTGGTGTTGGTAGAGCGATTTGTAGATGGTCTTCAGCGAGACTGGGCTGATGTCCTCGCTCGATCTGATAAGCCAGCAAAGTCCGCCAGAGAACGTTCGTTGGCCGAAGATAAGACAAAGGCATTTGCCGTGTCGGCTCGTAACAGTGTTTCGAGCTTGATCGCTTCGTCCCGGGCTGCTTTGAGAATTGGACAATATCGAGTCGCGCTTAAGTATTTGAGCAGGCTTGATGAGAAGTTTCCAGCCGCGGTTGGAGTGTCCGAGCAGCTGAGAGATATTTTGAGTTATAGGGCGATGGCCCGAGAAGGTGGCGTGACCACCGGTCAATAACGAGAGGACCGGCTAATGACTGCTGGGAGACTGTTTCTAACTTGCCTCATTTTCTTGGGGATGTATCAGTTCACCGAGGCCGAGGCCCAGGTGTTTCGGTATCCAGAAGATACCAGACCGAGCTCTCTGTTGCCGTTTTTCGCTGACGATATGAGCTCCGTGCGGATGACTGAACTCATCTTCGAAGGTCTCGTATTTCAGAACCGGCGAGGTGATGTCGAGGGGGCTCTGGCGAGTTCGTGGAAGATCGATCCAGGGAATAGAGGTATTCGGTTTGCTCTGCGACAGGGAGTCAAGTGGCACGATGGACGAGAGTTCACCGCGGCCGACGTTGTCTTTACGGTCAACGCAGCGAAGAACCCTAAGACAGTGTTTAACGGCAAAGGTGTCTACGGGTTCATCACGGATGTTCGTGCGGAGGGAAAGTATGCCGTCTATTTCGGTTTCAACCGCCCTCTGAGTGAGCCTGCCAAGCGCTTTCTCTTCAAGATTATCCCTAAGCATAAGTTTAAGGGCACGGCCATTAAGCGTCAGGACCGCTTCAGCCGTCGTCCGGTGGGTACGGGCCCCTATAAGGTGAGTCGCTTCGGCTCACGAATGGCCGAGCTAAAGACAAATGGGGATTACCGAGATCCTGCCCGTATCCCGCGCGTGGTAATGCAGCATACGCCGGACAAGTCTGCTCAGGTGAACTTACTGCAATACTCAGGGGGTAAGGCGGGTGTCCAGGCCGTCATCTTCTTGCCACCTAAGAACATTCCGCTCTTTGAAAACAGCGACTCTGTCGTGTTGGAGCCCTACCACACGGTCTCGTGGTGGTACATGGGGTATAATCACAAGAATCCAGCCCTAGCGATTCGGGAGGTGAGAGATGCCATCGCTCTCGCTGTTGACCGGGAAGAACTCTTGGAGGCGAACCTGGGTCGTGGTGACATCCTGAGCGGGCCGTTTACTGAATCGAGCCCGTTCTACAACTTTGAAGTTGAGCTTCGTAATCAGGATTTAGGACGAGCGAATCAACTGCTTGAGACCGCTGGCTTCAAGATGCGGGGGGGCTATCGTTCCAAGGGGCGGATGAAGCTAGAGTTTGATTTCGTGCTCGACAAAGAACTCGCGGAGCAGCAGGCGCTGTTCCTGGGCATGCAGGCCCAGTTGAAGAAGATCGGGGTCAAGTTGATGCCGCGCTATGTCGACCATGCAGCCTATCGTGAGCAGGTGTTCAAGCGGCGCAAATATGATCTCACGATCAATATTTGGTCTTTTGAAGAGGTGGAGGATGTATACGACCTCTTCCACAGTAAGGGAGCGATCAACTTCATTAACTATTCGAATCCTGAAGTCGACGCGATCTTGGACAAGTCAAAAGCAGCCAAGGATCACAAAGAGTACAAAGCGCTCATGATGAAGCTGCATGGCATCCTCAACCGTGAGTTGCCTTACCTGTTTCTATGGTCCTTGGATATCTACTCCGGGATCAGTAAGCGCGTACGCAACATCATCATCGCGCCCTATTATTATTTCACGTCCTTCAAGGAGTGGGAGCTTCGGCGTTGAACCGAGGCGGTATAGTAGCCATCGCGATTCTTAAGCGATTGGCTGGCGCGCTACTGCTGATATGCGGAGCCAGCGCTCTCATCTATTTTACTATTAGGTCGGCCCCAGGGAATGCGATCGACGCGATCACTCCAATGGGAACGCCACCAGAGGTGCAGGCCCAACTCGCTGCCGACTTCGGCCTGGACAAAGGTCCGATCAGCGGATTCTTTTCATGGCTCGCCCAGGCTGTTCAGGGAGACTTCGGTGAATCCCTGGTCACGTCGCCGGGGGCACCCGTATTGGAGGAGGCCATTGGCGCCTACGTGTCGACCATGGTCTTGGCGATCATCTCCTTGTTTGTCTGCATCGCGCTGGCGCTTGGCCTCGCTGTACTCCTGGCAGAAGAAGATCCAAAGCAGCAGAAGTTTACCGGCACCCTATATGTGCTTACGACAGCCCCTTGCTTCATCGTCGCAGTGTTCCTGATCGAGGCGATTAACCGGTTTGTCCAGCGATTCATTGACCAGGCCGGTTACGTTCCACCGGAGTGGTATGCGCTACCCAAAGCGACGGACTCAGTCATGCCTATGGTGTTTGCAGGGGTCGTTTTGATCCTCGGTGATGGGCTCTTTATGGATACGTTTAACTCCATCAGGTCTCAGCTGAATACTCTCAAGAGCGCTCAGTTCATTTCAGCGATTCGCTCCAAGGGAGCTCGCACCTTTCCGCATCTCGCTCGAAATATGTTGGTACCTCTCGTCTCGTGCTTCGCTGCGCGGTTACCGATGGTGTTGGGTGGGGTGGTCATCGTTGAGTATATCTTCACCTTAGAGGGGGCTGGTTACCTATTGCTAGAAGCTGCCCGTCTTCGGGACTTCCCTCTGGTGGTAGGTATCTGTGTGTTGTTCACGGTTACGGTGATCGTCGTCCACCTGATCGCCGATCTAGTTAAAGCGGCCATCGATCCAAGGGAGGTGGCCCGTGGCGGATAGCCATCTACGGATCGGCCTCTGGATTAGTGGAGTCGTCGTATTTTTTATTTGTGCGCTGGGACTGGTTGCGCCCTTCGTGACCTATGTGCCGGAAGACGCAGTGGATTATGCCAGGCGACTGCAAGGGCCAAGCTGGTCCCACCTGTTGGGGACGGACGCTCATGGTAGAGATGTAGCGACGCGCATCCTAAAGGGAACCGAAGCGTTTTTCTTTCCGGGTATCTTAGCCGCGACTCTAGCTACGGTGATCGGGGGGTTGGCTGGTGCTCTGGCCGGCTACTCAAGGGGCATCGTCCGCGGCGGTGTAACTGGAGCGATGCAGCTCATCGATACGTTGCCGAGCCTTGTCTTCATTATTCTTGTTTGCACCATCTTTAAGCCGTCCATTTATTTGATTGCGGTCGTGGCTGGTGTCCTGTTTATCCCTGCGATCGCCACTTTGATTCAGCGTCGGGTTGAGGCGTTAGCTTCGGAGGATTATATCCTGGCGCATCTCGCCCATGGTTTTAGACCGACACGGATCTTGCTCTATCACATCCTCTGGCTGCAGTGCCGTCCGTTGCTCTTGAGGCAGGCGACCTATGTTTTTGGGTATGTGCTCTTCGTAGAGACAGCTTTGTCGTACCTCGGTGACTATGGTGTACAGGAGCCTTCCCCATCTTGGGGTAATATGATCGCTCAAGCGCGCGGCGATGCGCTCGTGAGCGTGTGGCATTGGATGACGCCGGGCGTAGCGATCATCATTACGATCGCGGCTTTCCTGAGCTTCGGTAACTTACTCGCGCGTAAAGACGAGGTGGAGACCCGATGACGGATCTGCTCCAAGTTAAAGGCCTCTCCGTGGAGTTCGATACGCCTTCTGGACGGCGGCGTGTGGTCGACGAAGTGAGCTTCTCCCTCGGTGAGGGAGAGGTGCTCGGCGTTCTGGGTGAGTCTGGTAGCGGAAAGACCGTGACGACCTTGGCTGTGCTGGGGTTGATCGCTGGAAACCCCGGTGTCGTTCAAGGTTCGATCTTGATTCAGGATCAGGGCGCAGAGTTAGATCTGCTTGAGGGTCTGCCGGATCATGTTGATCTCACGAAAGATCCTATCGAGAAGCGGCATCGACGTTGGGACCGTCTAGTCGGTCGCAGGATGCGCGATGTATGGGGTCGTTTCATGACGGCTGTATTCCAAAACCCGCGTGCGTCCCTAGACCCGCTGATGACGATTGGAATGCAGGTAGAAGAGTCAGTCGCTTTGGCTGAGCCGGACTTGAGCACTGCCGATGTAAAACTTCGGGCGATCGACTGGCTTGATCGTGTTCAGCTAAACAACCCTGAACGGGTGCACGGTTCATATGCACACGAACTGTCGGGTGGAATGTGCCAGCGTGCGATGATCGCCGTCGCTTTAGCGCGACGCCCTAGATTGCTGATCGCTGATGAACCCACAACCGGTTTGGATACGACGGTTCGCGCCGATATCGTACGTCTATTTGAGACGCTGATTCGGGAAGAGAAGCGCTCAATGATGTACAT
>CALELH010000807.1 GCA_937902595.1 uncultured Myxococcales bacterium | reverse complement strand
CCTCTCTGCGACGGTAATTGAGATAGCTCGCGCGAAATGCCTCAGCTTGCGCGTAGAGACCCTGCTGATTGTGAATCTGGATCAGCTGCTCGAGGACGCGGGTGTTATGTGGCTTCGCCTCGATGACGGCGTTGTAATGCTCGGTCGCCTTCTTGAGGTCGGCGACGCCTTGGTAATACTGCGCCAATCTCAAATGCGCACCCCAATGCCGGGGGACCTTCGCCACAAGCTCTCCCCATACGTCGCGCGCCCTCATCACCGCTCCGGCGCGCCAGTAGAGTTCGCCCAGGCGATACTTTGCCCTCAGTTCCCTCGGGCTGAGTGACGTGACCGTCTCCATCGCGGATTCGGCGATGTGAGAGTAATTGCGCGAGAGTTCGACCCAGTAAATCACCTCTTTGGGCGCCAACTCGACGGCCTTTTCCAAGTCCTTGGCGGCCGCTTTGTGTTGGGCCGAATTGGCCAGGACCATCGCCCGAGAGAAGTAGGAATGAGGGTCATCAGGCTTCAGCTTGATGGCCTTGCTGAAGTGCTTGAGCGCTGTTTTCTGGTCCGCGAGGTGAGTGGTCGCGCGCCCCAAGAGATAGTGAGCCTTGTAATCCCGCCTGTTCTTACGGATGAGGCGCCGGGCAGCGTCAGCCGCGCTTTTATAATCCTGCTTATGGAGCATCTTGAGCACCCGCAAGTGACTCCCATTCCACCCCACGCCCAGTTGATAGTGCCTGGGTGCGGCCAAGGCAAGAGGCGAAAGCAGCAGGCTGACGAGCGCGAATACAGTGATAATGGGCTTCATACATCCTCCTCAGATGTCTGTTCGACACCCATAAGCATGAGGAGTTCCAAGCACACTCCGCACGCCCCCGCGCTTATCTGCCCAAGGGCCGTTAAGTCACCGGAATTAGTTCGAGAGAGTCGCTCACGACGAGTTCGAGTAGATGTCTTTGGGCCAGCTAGGCTCTCTCGAGACATTTGAGAGCACTTAGTTGGCTTCAACCTGAAGTCTCCATTCTGGAGAGCGGCTCGAGTACGCATTGCGCTCAGAGTATTCGCTGATATAGCTGTAGCCTTCGCCCCGTCCTGCGAGGTCTATCAGAAACCGCTGGAGATCAGAGAGGATGAGTTCGTTCCCGAAGACCCTTAGAGTATTTCGGTGATTCCATTCATCCATTGAGAGGTATTCATCTGCCTGATTCTGGAGAGACGTAAAGAGCTCCTCTTCAGCTTTATTCGGAACAATCTCAATTGAGATCGCTGACTCTGAGCTCACCGATATGGTCTGTTTAGAGCGCACCGCCTGTCCGACAAGCTCTGCGAACGACAAATATTCTTTTGGTGTTGCGTACACCACTAAGTCGTCAATCAACCCGTTTGGTCTGAACATTTGCCTGGCTTCGATTATCATGGGTTTTTCTCCCTAACATCCGGCTCTGCCGCTACCAGTACTAGCGCATGTTTCCCGACGGCCAAAGGAATGTCACTCTTGGAAGCACGCACTAAAGGAGCGCAGGTGCAGCACGCTCTAAACTGAAATAGGTGCGAGAGACATTTGAGATGATCTAGGACAGGCATCTATTGCCGGCATTGACTGCCAGCGGGCATTGCGGGAGTTCCACTGACTTGCCAAGGCTGATGTCCACCTCCTATTCTGATGTCCGACTCCATAACCGTTCGGAGCACTGCTCATGATCCTCTCAGCACGGACGCGCTGGCTTCTTATCTTCCTGTTGTTCTTTGGTTGCGATGAGGGCGTCTCACAGGCGCCTGAGCCAAACCTAGACGGGGACGCACTGGTAGATGTCGGAGCGACGATAGATTCCAGCCCTTTGGCCGAAGACATGTCCAGTGACGCAGTGGACGCGACGCCCCAAGTTGATGCGGGGCGAGCTCTTGATGCTGGGCGAGCTCTTGATGTAGGGCCAGCTCTTGATGTAGGGCCAGCTCTTGATGCCGGTCAAACAATAGACGCTGGTGGCCCCGCACCGGTCTGTGGTGACGGGATTGTCTCGGCGGGCGAGCGCTGTGACGATGGTAATCAAGACCCAACTGACGCCTGCGCCAACGACTGCACGCCAGCTGCGCCTTTTCATGCCTATGATGCCATCGTGAGAGAGGTGCTTGATACGTGGGATGTCGCTGGCGCGACCATCGCGGTAACCAAAGATCAGCGCTTGGTGCTGCGACGAGCTTATGGCTTGGCTGACCGCGCCGAGCAGCGTCCCATGCAACATCACCATCGCATGCGTATTGCCAGCCTAGCCAAGGCCATCACCGCCGTCGCTATTTTGCGCTTAGTGGAGCAGGAACGTTTGGCGTTAAGTGACCGCGCTTTTGCGCTGCTTGGTGACCCTGAGCCGCCGCCCGGGCGCAGCAAGGATCCACGCCTTGCCAGTATCACCATCGCGCAGCTCTTGCGGCACGAGGGGGGCTGGAATCGTGATGAGACCGGCGACCCTATGTTCTGGAGCCGCCGGATCTGTCAGGCGCTAGGTATCCCAGGCCCGGCGACTGCGCACGACACTCTGTACTACATGCTTGGCCAGCCTTTGGATTTTGATCCGGGCACCGATTACAACTATTCGAACTTTGGCTATTCGGTTCTTGGTCGAGTCATCGAGCAGGTCACCGGCCTGACCTACGAAGCCTATGTACGTGATGAGGTGCTCGCGCCCATGGGGATTCACGACATGGAGCTTGGTCGCACTCTGCCGATGGATCGCCCCGCCGATGAAGTGACCTACCATATGTATGAGGGCGCCTACGACGTGGTCTCGGTCTTTCCTGATGTGGTCGAGCGCGTGTCTCGACCCAATGGGGGCTGGCATCAAGAGGCCTTGGATTCCCATGGTGGTTGGATCGCCCACGCCACTGATTTGGTGCGCTTTGTCACTTCGGTGGATGGTCGCGACGGGTTGCCCGACTTCTTATCGCCGCAGAGCATCGCCGTGATGACGCAGCGCCCTGAGCTGGCGCGCTGGCTTAGGCGAGCGGTCTATTATGGAATGGGTTGGTCGGTTCGACCGGTCGAAGACGACGCGACCTGGTGGCACAACGGCGCGTTAGCGGGCACATCGACCCTCTTTGTGCGGACCTGGCATGGCTACAACTGGGTGGTCTTGACCAACGGCCGGCCGGAGGACGGTAACGGCTTCTTAAATGCGCTCGATCAAGCCATGTGGCAGGCTCATGCCAGCGTTCAGGCCTGGCCTGATTATGACCTTTTTGATTAGCTCAAGGGCGTGTCGAGTGCGACGAATGAGCGCCATTTAGGCAGCGTGATTGGGCTCACCCTATGCGTCCAGATCCCTTAGGCGTTCATTAAATGCCTGATCATATATTTCGAAGGTTTGCTCCCAGGCCATGTCATCAGCGTGCTCATCAAAGATAAGCTCATCGAGGCATCGTTCCTGCTTCTCATTATAGGGGTCGATACGCTCAAGATCCTCTCGGGCGTCGCGCGCCTCGTCAGGGCTCTCGTCTCCGGTCTCCGCAAGTCCATTACAGCTCTCAGTTTCCTCGGAGCACGACGCTATAAGCCCCCGATCTTCATCGGCCATTTATAGCTCAGAATGGTCTTTAGTGAGGCTCTCCACAGGGGCCTTTGACGTGGTGTAAGAGACGCTGCTTGGAGTTGGGCTTGCTCTTGCAGGTCTACCGTTCGCCAATCTTATGTGGGCTGAGACGTGCCCGCCCAAATTCGCTCAAACTCAGTCAAGTTATCGGAAGCGCTTCGTGGATGTACACAGGTAGAAGACCTGCTCCGGATGCGCCTTCTTAGCTACATTGAATTTCCCATCCGCATCTGGAGATTCTCTATCTACAAAAGATGATGAACATTGAAATCGGGCCTGCTTGATCTTGCCCACAGGCTCGATGGCTCCCTCGCAATCGACTCGCTTACTGTAACGGTGCGATATACCCGTGAATTGAACAGTCTCGCCCGCCTCACTCGCCTGAGCCATGAAGAACGCGATGTCGCTAAAGGGGGCGTTACTGGCGACCATGGTTCGACCTACATAGGCGTAGTCCTTAACTCGCTTCTTCTTTTCGCATGCGTCGGATGAGGCTAACCACAGCCCGGACCATTTCGGTTTGGGTTTATCCGTCGCAAACAGCTTCTCCATGCCCTTACGTAATTTCTTAGTCTTGATGGGGACATATCGAATCGATGTCTCCACATTCTCCGATCCATCCTTCATGCAGAAGGCTCCGAGGATCAGGTCGCGACCCCGCTTATTGTACTCTAACGATCCGTAGCACTTGTGAAGACCTGAATACTTCGTCATCTGACCCGTGAATGTGTAGAAGCCGGCCCCCTTGAAATAGTTCACACCGGTGATCACTTTGTCCACGAGGCCTTCAATACGCGCCGAGGTTATCGTCAACGACTCTGCGTTCTTCCGTCGTCGAGGTCTGTCGGGGTCGTAGGACTTGTGTATATCCACAAACAAGGTAGGTGTAGGGATCGAACCTTCGGGTGGACTGAAATAGGCCCCCAGCGCCTGGGTGAACTTATCGACCCGGGCGGTTTCCACAACAGCCACTTTGGCCGCCACCTTCTCCTCCTCTGCACGCTCCACCGCTACCTGCTGTTGGTAGGCCTCCATCTCGGCCTCTTCAGCAGCACCAACAAAGTAGGAATAGACGCCGTAGCCTCCACCCGCGATCAATGTGATGACGAGCGTCGGGCCGATTCCGATCGATTTGAGCAGACCGATAAAGATGACGATCGCGAGCAAGCAGCCACCGATAAACATGAGCGTCGGAATGATGCTCAAAAACCATTTGTAAAACTCGTACAGCATTCCGCCGACGAGAAAGAGCCCGATCAGGCACCCACATCCCGCACCACCGCTCGCGGCGGGAGGCGCTTCCTCAATAATCTGGATGACGGTTACGCTCATGACTTCACCCCTGGAATGATTCGTCTATAGATAAAGTCGGGTACCATGTAGCGCATGTAATAGTGCCAGCGGGGGGCCGGCACGTAGAGCTCAACCTGGGTCTCCAAACCATTCGCGTGACGGCTCATCAAGATCGCGTGGAGATCCTCGCGCTCGCCGCCATCAACCCAGATGCCTAAACAGGTAGGACAGATGTCCAGCACGGGTCGGTCGAGGTCCTCTGTCGCTGGTAGACGGCACCCTTTAAGTTGGGTGTCGTCAACAGGACAAACGCTCTCCAGAAGGTCGTCATGACGGGGTAAACTTCCTGCATTTCTAGTGTCTTCGAGGAATTGGTCGTTGGAGGTAAACCATGCCTGGAGGTCTGTGAGTTCACCGGCATCGAGCCAGATCCCATGACACTCGGTGCACTGGTCAATCTCTACGTCTCCGTACGAAGCCTTCGTCAGCTTCCGCGTCTCAGTACATCTCGGACATCGCACTCAACACCTCCCACATTGAGGGTCTAGTCTTGAACGATAGGACAGAAAGTTCAAAGGATCTTTGGTCGGTATCCTCCAGCCACTCAGACAGTGGGTTCCAATTTGGCTATCACCAGTGCGCGGTCTATGAAGGGCATCGGCCTGACGTCGTATCAGGCTGGTCAGTGAGCTTCGGATCTAACGTGTTCACTTCAGTCGCACGGTCAAGAATAGTCAAGCTTGACTCGCTTAGTTCATCACGGAGCGCCAAACGCCCACTCGCGAGCTTAAGGCCGATGGCTTGCCCATCTTCATGGACGACAGAGTATTCAGCGGTGCACGTGACTACACGCCGTAGGAACCATCGAATGGCTTGCCATGTGCCATGCTCAACGCACGCACCGAACACCGCGTTAGAGCATGACACCTTAAAAAGACAAAGGCGCGGCTTATACCATCTCGTCTTCTTCAAGCCCCAATAGAGGCGGATCAGAATACAGAATGGATGAAGCCACGCCCTCAGCTTTTGCATCAACGAACTCCCGGAGGATTACGTCATCGCCTTGTCGATCTGCCTGAGCACACCCTTCATACCGTCGGGAAGCGGTAACTTGTAGCAACCCATGCCCTCAAAACAAGGCTCCTCTGGGAAGACATACATCGCGATCTCGGGGATATTCATAGCCGGATGCTTCCGCTTGATGTTGTAGGAAGATTGCTCAAGGATCTTCTTCTGAATTTCATTGAGATCGTTGTACTCGCCCGCATCGCGGACGGCGCGCACGATTTCGTCCTTAACCCACGCGTCAAGACGCATGGTCTGCTCGCTGCCGTTCCGGTGATACTTAATCACCAGGTCGTTACGAGTGTCACTCGATGACGACTGAATGTCGTAATGGGTCAACACATGCAACGGAATATTCGTAGCCGAACCGACCTCAGTGACCACATACCGGTAGTTCGTCAGAATGTCTCCGCTCGCGACCGCCACCGGAAACTCACCCTTAAGGACCGGAAAGTCTTTCAGGGTGTTGATCATGTGAATGTCTTCGTTGCTGTTCGAGCACAGCTGGTAGAACTCCTCCGCAGGCGTACTACGATATTGTTTATAAATCGCATATGGAGCCTGCAGCCCAGCGTGATACGCGGGCCAGAATTGGTCGGTGTCAGCCACGTACTCATCGATATGAGCCTGGGTCAACTCGCCCATTTCAAAGCTAGATTCTGCTGCCATTATTTTCTCTCCCCCCACAGGTGATATTCGCTCGGCGCTCCCCGCGCGACGAGCCGATTTTGTCATTACACGCTAACTCAAATTACCCCGGCGACCAAGATCTTCTGACACCTGGTTCGACACGTCATCTACGTGCCACCCGGAGTTGCTACACCACAACTATATCCAGCTAGAGATTACCCCACGCCTCTCTACGGTGACAGACCTATTTTTTTGTCTCAGATCAATGTTGAGCAGACCATGTCTGACAAATGGAGGCATAAAGACCGAACTGTAATTGTCCGAGAGATGTCAGACTCCTGGTCTTCGTCCAACTGCCCCCTTGGGATCGAGCCCCAGGACAGAGAGGTCAAAGCAGCCTTGGCGACTATATTCGCTTCAAAATAACGCTACTTGTACGCCGCTGATCCCTAAGACCGAAACCACGGCCACACAGGGATGATGGCTGGGACGGTGTCGCGATACGCCGAATAGGGCGCTCCATATCTCTGCTGCAGCTCTCTCTCCTCTAGAAGGATAACGAGCGGTAACAACACGGCCACGATCAAGAAGGCGACATAGGCCGCGGCGTAGTTACTGAGCAACGCCTGACCGAGTAGACTTATGGAGAGGTCTAGGTAGCGTGGATGTCGGACGCGGGCGTAGGCACCCTCAACTTGAAGAGCGACTGGGTAGCTCTCAGGATCAACCTCTGCGAGTCCGAGTAGCCCCTGTACAGGTAGCTTCCGTGCCCAAGAGCGGCGTAATCTAAATCCGCCCACAATGAGGGTCGCGCCGAGGATCGTAGTCACTAGGTTATGCCCGAGGTCTACACTCAGAAGTGTGTCTCTCTGCAGCCAAGCAAAAGACGCAACAGATACATACGCCCCGAAGCTGACGACATAGGCGAAAAAGCTACCTGTCCGCTTCCAGAGGGAGCCCAAGCCGTGAAAAGGAACCCAAAAGAGCACCATTCCCGGTCCAGTAATGATGGAGAACAGCGCTATCCAGCGACGAATCTCATCCCACTCTAACGTCATGGTGCCCTACTCAAACCTCTCGAAAAAGAGCCGTGTCTCTAGAAGAGCCAGCGAGCCCACAGCCAGAAAGTCACTAACCCTGCTCCCAGCAGGAACCCTGTCCAGGCTCGGCGAATATTAGTGCTCTGAACACCATACTCGTATTGCGCTACGCCATCGACATATGCCGGCAGTAATAAAAGAAGCGCCGGCCACGCTACCAGAGCGCTGACCGGTTCAGGAAAGAGTAGTCGTCCGCTGATGATCGCGGCCGCAGCCCCACTACATCTCCAGCACAACGGAAAACAGAAGCGGCCCAGTTTTGGGGCCCGCTCTGGTTTCTGATTACAGATAGGTGCGTCGAACCAACGCGATGGGTTCGTCCACCTAGATGTGTTCATCTCAAGCGAAGCACAGCGCCAAGAGAAGTAAACAGCAACAGGCTGCCCCTCCATTGTCAGACGAACGCGGTGCCTCTTCAATAATTAAATAACGTGGCATTCTTACCCCCTCCCTATGACGTTAAGAATTCTTTGAGCGCTCAACCATGTTCTTCACCCACGCAGGATAAAGCATGCGCATAAACATGGAGCGTCCAGAATCGACCTGTATTCGCGACTGAAAATCAGCACTCTTGTTCTGGAGCATAGCGTTCCGGATTGGCGCTAGCTCTGGACCATCCACCCAGAGCCCCTTACAGGTCTCGCAGATATCCAATGTGAGGCTGCTGCCATCATGCAATGGCATTGGGTACTCTTTCATGGTTTTCGTTGCGCACCGTGGGCACGCACCATCAACGGTGTCGTGAGACAAAGCGCCCGCGTGCTTTTCAGCTAACGCGCTAAAGGAATCACCCTCATGAAACCAATCCGTGAGTTGGTCCAACTCGGGCGCGTCTAGCCAAACGCCACCCGTCTCGTCATCAACATCGAGCTCGATGTCTCCGAACATCGTGACCGTCAGTTCCTTCCCTGTTCTAGGGCTTTTCAGTGCAGCCATAATCGAAATCCCCCTCCGATTTCAGTGTGAACGTGATGCAGGATAGGAAGTTCAGACCACTTTTGGCAACTATGTTCGCTTCAACACAATTTCATTAGTGTGAGATGGGCCCTCAGTCAGAAATTCGTCGAGCAGCTGTCTCGGTACCTTTAGCGGGTGCTCAATTAGGTACCGAATCAAGCCCGAAAGGAAGCTCGCGTGGTGCCTAATCGGGCATCTGATTGACGTCACTTTTGGCCGGTCCCTTATTGGGCTCTTTGATGTAATAACACCGAACTGTTTGACCGAATCGTAGCGACCAGCCGATCTGCGGCGCGGCGAGCCCCCGCGATGTTCCTTGAAGTCGGGCCTAACTCTAACTCCGCGAGAGGACCTGAAACGTATATATTCGGGTGCCAACGCAGCGACTCGTCGACGATGGGGTAGCCACAGGTCGCGCAGGGGAGTGAAGCCGATGCGATCAGCCGATCGATCAGGAGGCCACCTGGTCGCCTTGATGAAAACCCGGTCGCGAGCAATAGTCGTTGGGCATCAATCTGCACGCCACTTGAGAGGCGGATCCCCAGAGTCTCTGTCTCTGTGGCCACTGTCGCTACTTCGTCTTCATACCAATGCAATTGCCCTTTTTCGATCGCGCGAATCAGCGCTCGACGCACGTCTGGTGGTACTGACCCTTTATGGCGGGCTTCCGTGATCATCGCTCGTCTTCGTTCCAAATCTTGTTCCCGAACGAAGCCCCTCATGAACTTCGGACCGAGCCAACCGGGATCGCTGTCAAACTGGTGTTGGCGTAGAGCATGGCGTGAGATGAGGTGCACCTCATGCTGTTCTTTCATCAGTCTCAGCGCGATCTGACCCGCTGAGATGCCGCCACCGACCAGCGCGACAGCTTCCTTATTCGATGGCCAACCACCAAAGCCAGGTGCGAACACGTGATGGACCCGAAGATCATCCACGGGGGCCCAGTCCGGCCAGTGGGGCTCGTCGCTCGAGCCCAAGGCCAGCACGATGTTCTGCGCACTGACCATGTGCCCTGTGGACAGTTGAATCTTCACTCCGTCGCAATCGATGCTGCAGTCTTCTGCCCTCGCTCTTATGTGGAGATTCTCCAGGGAAAAGTGCTCAACCACGCTCTTACAATGAGCGTTGAACAATGGCAGCGCTGGACGTGAGTAGGGACGTACGAAGAGGCCACTCCTTTTTCTCTTCTTCTTTCCGGCGTACTGCTTCAGCGACCAGGGCTCAATATCCAGATGATGTACTGATGGGGAACGCAGGTGACGCATCCCAGTGATCTTCGTACATTCGAGCCATCGCTCAAGTAGCTTTTCACCCGGATCAACGATGCGTAGGGCGTCAGGACTTACATCTCCCTCGCCCAGCAAACGCGTCGCAAGATGTACGCCGTGAATCCCTCCACCGATAATCAACCAATCGAGACTCATGCCGACTCCTCGGCAAGGCGCATTTTTGGAAACGGATTCGCTAGCTCCGTCCATGATGCTCTGTCACCACCGGCGATCTCCTCGGAGAGCAGGCATGCATCAAGTCGAGCACGAACCATCCCCTCATCCATTTCTTGGCCGATGAAGACAAGTTGTTGGGCGCGATCGCCGTATCGATGGTCCCAATCAGGAAGTTGATCGGGTCTCTGATCTTCTGAATGATCCCATTGCTCCTGTGGCACAGCAGCCCACCACATGCCGGCGACGTTCACGCTGCTGACACCACCCGCTTGCGCCCATTCGTAAGCAACTCGATGGTCAGCCGCAATCCAGAAAAAGCCCTTTGATCGGAGTACGCCCTGCCAGTTCTTATCATCGTGGAGGAACCCCCAAAGCTTTTCAGCGCAAAATGGATGAGATGTCCGATATGTGAAACTGGAGATCCCGTACTCTTCGGTTTCGGGGATATGTTCACCTTGTAGTTCCCGAATCCATCCAGCGGAGCTCGCCGCCTTTTCATAATTAAAGAGCCCAGTGTCCAGTACAGTTTCCAGTGGCACCTGCGCCCGAGTGGTACTCTCAATCTTAGCGCCGGGATTGAGCGCCTTGACGATCGCCTTGACTGTTTGGGCCTGTTCCTTGCTGACCAGGTCAAGCTTGTTGAGCACGATGACATCAGCAAACTCGATCTGGTCGATGAGAAGATCGGTGACCGTGCGATGGTCGTCTTCACCTAAGGACTCTCCACGTTCTTTCAACGCCTGGGCTGCGTTGTAATCTCGAAGGAAGCTGGCCGTGTCAACGACGGTGACCATGGTGTCGAGCCGCGAAATATGACTTAAGCTTACGCCGTCTTCATCTTCGAAAGTGAAGGTCTGCGCGACTGGGATTGGTTCTGAAATCCCAGTGGACTCGATCAACAGATAATCGAATCGTCCCTCCTGAGCCAGGCGAGAGACTTCCGCGAGAAGATCATCGCGAAGGGTGCAACAGATACACCCGTTGGACATCTCGACCAATCTCTCTTCAGTTCGACTGAGCTCGGCACCGCCACGTTCAACAAGTGCCGCATCAATGTTGACCTCGCTCATATCATTTACGATGACCGCAACTCGGCGGCCTTCCCGGTTGTTGAGAACCTGATTGAGTAACGTTGTTTTTCCCGACCCAAGGAAGCCTGACAGCACTGTGACAGGAAGACGTTTTTCGACTGTCGAGTCTTGTAGATTCATATTTTCCCCGGCTCTTATTGGTAGAACACACAAGAACTGCAAGTTGATTGCGTTTAGTCTTATCGCAGTGAGGCTGAACAAATGCAAGCAGCTTGCGTTTTTGTTTTTTTTAAAGCCTCACCTGTCTTTTCACATGATTGGACGTCCCAAGGCCCAGACGACGGTGACGGCCAAGAGGGACAAGGGCGGAGCCGGTAGCTCGCTCGCTCGCTCATGCAGGTTCATCGATGATCGGCGGACCTGCATCATCAGGATCTGCCTGCGGCCTTATACCTATCACTCTTCGCTTAAGTACAAGCGAGCCTTAACCCAGCATCTGAAGCAGCCATCAAATAAGTACAAGTCGAAAACCCTCTTCAATCTAGCGAAGGCCGAGCGAGCTGCCTCATACGCCGATGAGAAGAAAGGTAAGAAGAGCGCCAAGAAGTCGAACAAGAAGAGCGATAAGAAAGCTGGCAAGAGGTCCTCAAAGAAGGGGGATGGTAAGGCCGGTAAGAAGGGCAAGAAGGGCAAGAAGAAAGAGAGCAAGAAGGGTAAGAAGAAAGAGAGCAACAAGGGTAAGAAGAAAAAGGGCAAGAAGGGTAAGAAGAAAAAGGGCAAGCAGAAGAGTAAACGCTGAGGGTTTGCCGCCTCCTCAAGACGTCTACCCAGACGAGCACGTGGATTCACTATCAGGGGAAAAGCTTTCGCTGAGCCGACGCTCTCTATGGAGGGGCTTCATCCTGAGCTCCTCCTTTGAGGCGTCGCTTGAGTGGCCCTTGATAACCGGCCTCTTGGTTTAAGACGAACGCGCGACCCGCGAACAGCTCACCAGTCAAAGTCTAGCCCGGCATCAGCAATGACCGCGCGAGCCTCGTCGAGGTCCTGAGTCACGAGGGCGAGGCCACACACCTGCCGCGCATCATTGGGATCATTAGTTGTGAAGACACCGCGACGCAGTCCAACCCCATCGGAGTCTGTCTCAGTCGGCAGTCGTTGCCGAAGGTCATTCACGAGATCTGTGAACCTCTCATGCCCACTCCTCGCGCAGTCTTTCTCCGTCAAGAGGAGCCAGACACCGGTCGCTCGAGTGCCGAGCGGCTGCGCCAGCGCGTGGGCGACATGACCCATCGTGGGTCGAGGGTTGAGCTCCAGTGGAACCCGCAACTTAAGTTGGCCCTCTAGGTCTCTGATGATCATCAGGTCGATGCCCGCCCTACCTTTGAAGCCACCCCGGGCGAGCTCGGCAGAGACGTTCTGAGCGACGGTGCGCACCGTCTGCCATAACCAATCGGACTCCTCGGCGGCTTGATATACAAATGGTCTGAGAGCGTCGGGTAGACAGCGTGTTAAGGGGGCGAGAAAGCTCCCTCGGTAGCGTCCACTAGCATCCGTAATGAAGCGACTGAAGCCAAGCTCACGCGGGGTTCCATCTTCATCGACCTTGAAGAGGTATGAGAGATCGAGGACGCGGTCGTACCAGGGCTCAACAACCACTGAACCTTGCGTCTCGATGGTCCGCTCAATCCACCGCTTTGATCCCGCGTCGAAATCCAAAGGGTCAACACGGATAGCGCCTCGTCCAGCCGATCCCAGAGGCGCCTTAAAGACGAGCCGGCGCTCACCCGTGCTCACCGAACCTTGATGACAGGTCAATGCGGCAGCAGCCTCCTCAAAGACGAGTGGTGGTGGATCCATCACACAGAGGTCTCGCCATGGCTCGGGGAGGCCGAGAGACCATTGTGATGTCCGCTCCGCCAACCAGGACTTTGAAGCGAATGGCGCCCACCGCTCAACCCGCTCCTTAAAGACGACCCCTGCTTGAAGTTGGTTCGCCGAGAGGGGGTGTAATAGCTCGGCGACTTGCTGGTCCCAGCCCCAGGGGGCGCAGGTCGCGATCTGCCGACCGACCAGGGAGCATGACTTCGGTAAAGATGTCTGCCCGCGATCAAATTCGACAAACTCAGGTATCGGGTATCCTAAGGACTTCAACCCAGACAGGTGTAATGCGCTCGGCATCTTAGACACGAGGATGACGTCGTCCTGGTTGGCCAAGAACATGGGCAACGCCTCCAGGTCCTTAATGAGCATCCGCACGCGCTTCGGTGGTGTGTAGCCCGCGCGTTTCATAGCGAGGCTCGCCTCAAAGTCTGCGTTAAAAACGAGGACTTCGGGCCGGCGTCCGCGACTGTGACTATAGACCTCCAGACGCGAGATGAAGTCTTCATCCAGACCGGCCTTAAGTCTGTGACTTCGCGTAAATATGACCCCCTTGGCTCTGGCCGGTGTAAGCGGGAACTTCAGCGCGTCTCTATAGGCCTCCCACTGGGATAAATTGGGGTCTCTCCATTGATTGAAGAGGTGGACGCCGTGACGGACATGGGCGATCTCATCCCGAAGTACCTCATCCAGAATGTCAGCGGTCACGTCATCCCCAAGGGTGCGGAGTTCGTCGCGATAAAAGAGCGAAAAGTCTAGGTTCGCCTGCTCGAAAGTTAGACTCATACCTGCGATGAACCCCAGCGGGTCGGGGACCGTCGACAGCTGCTCCCAAAAGAAGGCGTTCAGAGGGACATCACCGAACTCGACGCCCAGCTCTGACATCCGACTCAAGTAGAGAGACATGTGTTTCTGTTCGTCCCGCATGGTGGCGACTATGCGCTTTCGAAACTGGGCTGGCGCATCAGGAAAACGAAGCAAGGTGAGCGCCATGAGCTCTAGCGCGAGCAATTCATGATTCGCAAAAAAGTGTAAGACGCGCCCGCGGGCGCCCTCGTCGTCCAGTTGGCTCACCTTGGGAAAGGCGGAGCGACTCTTCTTATGGCTGGAAAACGCCAGACCCTGAGGCCGGTGAGGTGTGGGCACAGATTCGATTCTGGGACCCGGTTGAGCATCTGTGAGCCGACCAGGTACCAACAGCTTCTCTGATAGGTCGCGACTGAATAGGACGCGTTCGGCGAAGGTGCGTATCTCCATGACTATTCAGAGTACTCGAAGGTATCGGGAGCACAAGGGACACGCATCTGACGTCTGAACTTGAGCATCGCGAGGGCACAGATCCGCAAGAGTTGGCGGACGAGCAGCATACGTCTTGTGCCAAATTATTCGCTCGAAAGGCGGAACAAGTTTGAGCCAGAGAAGAGTTGCACAGATTAATTTAATACTTTAATGAATGTTAAAGTATTGGTTGGGTACAGGCTCTCTATGGCTGAAGTGCTCCTAAATTCTACTGAGATCTGTGCTGAGGTGACGCCTGAATGTCATTCGAACGCTCCGGCGCGCTTTCCATACTCTGCCGGCGCGTTAGGTAAGACTGCCGCAGTGTTCAGCGCGCTTGGAGACCCTGAGCGACTTCGTGTCCTCGTGGCTTTGGCAGAAGGGCGACGGTGTGTCGGCGCCTTGGCAGAAGAGGTGGGTGAGTCCATGTCCCTTATCTCTCAACGACTCAAGATTTTGTGTCGCGCGGAGTTGATCGTGCGCGAGCGCGCAGGCCGGCATGTCCATTATAGACTTGCCGATGAACACACGGTGCGCTTGCTCGTCAACGGGTTCGACCATGCTGTGGGCAGAGCCGGAGAGTAGGCCCAATGGGTGTTCGCAGCGTGCGATAACCAGAGTTTTAATTGATGAATGAAAGTGATCCTGCATGAAGAAGTTATTTACCGTCGTTTTTTACAGTTTGATCGGGCTTGGAGCGATGAGCACTTTGGCTCATGCTCAGTTATTGGATCAAAAGTTTGCGTCGAACTCTGGCCTGAGCCCCAGCAAAGAAGTCAGCCAAGAAGTACGTAACGTGGAAGCGCTCAAGAAGCTGAAAGCCAAGGCGGGGAGCGTCGCTGTCTATGCAAAGGGGCTCTGCTGCCCGTCCTGCTCTCTCGGAGTGCGCAAGAAGGTAAGCGTGCTCGGCTTTGTGGACGTAGAGAAGCCAAAGAGCGGTGTCGAGATCGACGCGAAGAACCAACTTGTTCTCATCGCGGTTAAACCAGGCTCGAACATCGACATGAAGGTGTTGAGCAAAGCCGTCGATGATGCTGGATATCCCGCTGTCCACCTCTACTCCATCAAGGACGGACAGCTCGTCACTAAGCCCTTTGCGGTGAATTAGAGCTAGAGATGCATACCCGTTTATGGTGTTCGCTATGCCTCCTCATCTGTTTGCCGTGGTCCTTGGCCCAGGCTGAACAACCGATTTTTGACGAGATGCCTCGATGGTCCGGTGGATGGGGCGTCCAAATTCTGCAGGAGTATCGTTCGGAGCGAGACCTGCTCGACGGAACCGGCATCATCGGTGATAGTCTCCAGGAGCATGTTCACATCATGCATGTGCAGGGGGTGTACACGTGGCACAGATCGATTCGGGTGACCGCCAAGCTTCCTTTCATCATCTATGCAGAACGGGAAAGGACGGGGCCTAATGGTGAGGCCCTCACGCAGAAAGACAGCGGGATCGGTGACTTAACGTTGGCGTTGCCCCTAAAGAGCTACTTTAACCTTGATGGGAGGACAGGCTCTTGGACGCTCACCCCGACCCTACGAATACCGCTCAGTCCCGATGATGAGTATGAAGTCTATAACCGTCGATGGGGGACTGGCCTGGGATTAGGTTACACGACAGAAAGTCACCGTTTCATTGTCGAGACATCGGTCACGGGGTGGATGGTTCATGGTGGCCCACCGAACGAAGTGTTCGCTGGAGTAACCGCCGGCCTGAATCAGGAGTTCTTTGGTACGCATGGGCACCTCAAATGGAAGAACGTGCTCCGCTACCAAAGCGATGACTCCCTGACCTATAGCGCGGGACCCGTTCTGTATCTGAACCTGACTGATACGCTTCATGCGCAGCTTCAATGGCTACACGACTTTTACGACACTCAGGGAACCCCCCGTTACGGAAATGGGGACTCGGTCCGTCTAGGCCTAGGCTTGGTATACTAGGGGCCCAGTGCCAGACAGGCGCCGCTCCCACTCACCTCTATGGCAGACCCGCTGCCTTACAATCTCTCTCCGCGATGTTCTGCCATTTCTTGCTGTTGGCTAAATCTTTTGCCTGACGGAAGGCGCCTGAGTGGCTGCCTGCGGTGGTGCACATGCTGAGCTTGTCGCCTCTTTCTTGTGCAGTTTGATACCTGTGCAACCAATCGCTGCGGACCTGTTCAAAAGCGTTGTCCATCGTCGCCTTTGTCTTTTTCTGATCGTCGCACTGCATTCCAGGCAAGACGAAAATTGATATGAGGAGCAAGAGGTCCGGCCTGAGTCGGGTCTCCCTCATCGCTCCTTTAATCTCTTGGGAAGCAGCCTCGGAAGCGTCGGTCAATCAGACTATATGCGGTCACGAAAACTCCGCAGGATTACAGGAGAACCGCGAGAGCACACTTCGTCACCTCTCTCGTCATAGCGCTCCATTGTCCCTCGCTTAATCTCTTTCGACCTCAAGGCGCCGCATGGCGGTCATGATGAGCAATTCACCGAAGATCACTCCATAGAGCGGCGCGAGTAAGAGCACGGCGAACGCGGGCCCAAAGGTGGCGAGATCGTCCAGCCCTCGGCTCATACTAATGGCTCCGATGATGGCAAATGCGATGCCTACGCTCATAAAGGCGCTCCGCAAGGTCTTTAGAACGTGAACGCTGTGCGCCCTGGTCTCGGGGTCGGCCGTCTTGCCGGATAACCCGACAGCGAGAGCTTGCCAAAGGGCCCCTCGATGGGCCACGTAGGTAAACGAAAGAGCGCTACCGACGACGAGGTATGCGGTGTGTGGATCGAAGGCGTGCGCAGGTTCACCGCCCAGGACAAACGCGAACATAAACAGGCTCAGACCCACAATTAATGCAACGACACGCATACCTCTATCCCCCCAAATCTAAGTCACCGTAGCGAGTGCATCGTACGCTGAAAGCACCGGGTCCGCTATCGTCATGCAGACAGGGCGATGTCGATGGCTCCACGCTTAACAAAGGAGCTTTGAGATCTCAGGCCTCAGTTCATTTGGAGGTTGGTCTTCATTCTAATGGTCTTGAGTTCGGTGTCCTTCGCGTAGGCCACTCCCCGTGTTCCGTATTCATTAAAGCCGTTAGGCCAGGGGGAAGTCGACCCGCCCTGAGGTCTGCTGGACCAGGGCATCTCGTAGGGTGCTCATGTCTTCACAAGGTACATCCAAACGCATGCGCACCCTCGCATCAAAGTCGGTCTTGGTCGGAGTGATCTGGTGGGCTCGCAGGACCGCTTCCACCGCTTTAGTGAGCTCATAGGCAAAGGTGATGTCGAGGGCTTCGGTCTCCTGAACATCTTTGATCTTTGCTTGGTCTAAGGCCTTGCCCGCGGTCCCTCCGTAGGCACGAATGAGTCCACCAACGCCCAATTTAGTGCCGCCAAAATATCGAGTGATGATCACGACAACATCAAAGAGGTCGTGACCATCGATTTGAGCCAGTATCGGGCGGCCTGCGCTGCCGCCTGGCTCGCCATCGTCGGAAGAGCGGGTCTGCAGTTCGTGGCGCAAACGATACGCCCAGCAGTGATGTGAAGCGTCGGGCCACAACTTCCGAATGGCGTCCACCTGGGCCAGGGCGTCTTCTGCGGATACAACAGGGCTCACATCGGCAATAAAGCGAGACCCGTTCACGGTGAGGGCCGGTACGTGCAGAGCCTGAGCGATGGTCTGGTAGGTCGCCATTGAATCACTCTACGGCAATGGACCCAAGGAACATACAGGGTCAGTTGGATACATCTCTAGGACACGTTTCTTGGGTAAAGCACGCTGGATCTCTCATGAGCCCAGATGGCGGGCAATGGGCCCGTTTGATCTCTGCGGTTGTGCCACTATGATGGGGGTGCGTTTTTCAGCGACCGAGGCACTCACATGACACCCTCTCACCTTCATTGGATCGTTCTGGGCACTCTCATCCTCACCGTAGGGTGTGCCAAGCAGCAGTACGGCGAATGCTCGCCTCCTAATGAGGAACTGCAGATCCTCTTTAAAGCGAAGAGCGGTCTCCACCCCTTCAGTCATTCTTTCTGCATCGTGTGCAACCCGAGCCTTGAAGAGGGGGAATACATGGAGTGGGCAGGGGAGATGGGAGCCAATATGTCTCCTGATATGGATACGCCATGTCTGTACGTCTACGGGTCAAGCGAGATCGGGTTGGACAATGGATATGAATCTTTGGCGCAATGTCAGTCAGCCGTCTGCGACGGAGGTGCGACCTACGCAGATTTCGTGAGCAGCCGAAATGGAAACATCGACCTGACTCCCATCATCGGCCCGGCCGAAGAAGAGTGAGTCCAACGCGCGGCGTGGGAGACGACATCTCTTATGGGTTAGAGCATCACTCTTGGCTGCTAGATGCGTGGTGCTTCAGCGTCGGTGGCGGGCGAGAGGAACGCGTCAACCGCGGGTACTACCAACCCGCCGTGAAGATAGACCGCAGGTAGCCAAGAGTGGACTAGGCCGACGTCGGGATTTGCGTAGTGAAACATACCCAGCGTCGCGACCATGGCCTCACCGAGAGGGCCGAGCACCGCGATCAGAAGTGAGAGGACGAGCGTCGCCCGATTCTCGCGATGCAGCAGAACCCGAATCACCCAGAGCCCAGAGAGCAGCGCGGCTAAGGAGAGCCCGAGGTCCGCGAAGGGGCCGGTGCTGCAGTAGGCGACCAGAAAGAGCGCGGCGTTGAGCACAACTCTCTTAGGGTTGCGGGTGCTCGCTGGCTCATCAAACCAAACTCTGAGGGCCCTGTAGCTATAAAAGAGGGCCAGCGAGACGGCGCCGAACATGGGGACAACCCACCACGCTTGACCGAGAAACGAGGTGTTGTTTTGGGTCAATACCCCAAATTCGATGTGGGCTCGATCGCCCAGAGAGATAAGGAGTCCGCCTCCGAGGAAGACCACGATCGCGTGCGCCCACGTCAGGCCGTTGCGTGCGTCTGCAGGCTCACTCACAGGGCGCGCCGAGATGATTGAGTTGCTCTACCACTGATTCGCTGGGCTGCTCTTGGAGATCGTTGAGGCTGTAGTATACAGGACTCAATGGCCAATGTCGCATGCTGGGCATTATGACAATTGGGGTACACCTGGCCGAGTTGCTTTGAACTTTCTATCCTCGGTTCAGCGTGGTACGCCGATGACTATGAACGCTCATTTTCTTTCCGCGATTCTGCTCCTTGCGACCTGCTTTGGATGCCAGAAGGACATTGATGACGCGAGCGCGTCCCCGGGCGATGGCGGTGTCGTCGCGGCGGGCGATGGCGGTGTCGTTGCGGCGCCCGACGGGGCTCTGCCCGAGGACAATGAACCGGCCAATCAGCGCTTCTCGCACTCGGCCGCGCGCGTGGACTGCGACGAAGCGGGCGACCCGAGGGTCACGCTCATCTTGTCCCAGAGGCCAGGCTGTGACCCAGCGTCCTTAGGCAATGACCGGATCGAGCTGCAGATGGCGCCGGCCGAGGGGGTCCCGTTTCCGATTGAAGCAGGGGACTCGTACATGGTCTCTCCGCGCTCGGCGGTCAGCGCGACCTATGTGGACGATGACGGTGAGTCCCACAGCATCGTGGCTGGTCGCGTCAGCTTCGACACCTTTGAGGTAGACGCTGGAGCCCAAGGCAGCTTCGCCTTGCTGACCTCGCGCTCGGAGCGTATCGAGGGCCGCTTTGATGCGACGACCTGCGCTGGCGACATGGCTGGTGGAGAGCCGCCGGCCTGCTGGCCGGACGCGCGTCCAGAAGACGAGCCACCGGAGGAAGAGCCGCCCGAGGAAGAACCACCGGTGGAGCTCGAGTGCGACGGACGCTTCACCGTGACCGAGTGGTCATTCTCCGACGCGCTCAGCGCGATCTCACCGCGCTACATCAACCCACTCTTTCAGTCGGACCTAGATCGGGGCGAGCTGCTCCTCGACATCATCCTAGATATGGACGCAGGGACAGTTGAGTTCCGTGACGTCATCATCGATGAGGTGGGCGACCGGGTCCAAGACCCACGAGTCCCTCTGGCGCCCCCCGTAGCCATTGAAGAGATGGCGGACGGTTTACTCCGAATGCCTGCGCCGTCGACCGTCAGCCTGTATCTCTCGGCCGCGGATTATCCGGGCGCCGTACCGTTCGTTCTGGCGTTTTTTGAGTTTCAGTTCGAGGGGCGATTCGATGAAGACTGTTCGGGTCTAGAAGGGACGATGCGTGGGGCCTTCGCCGATAGCGACGAGTTCTCTATACCGGGTATGCCCGACGCCGACACGAACGGAGACGGGGTCCTTAACGGCTTTTGGATGGGCGGCCCGCTCCGAGCCGAGCGCTGAGTGAGCGCCGCGACGCGAGTCGGGCGTCGAGACACGGAAGACATCCATCGTCAGCTCACGCTCAAGGGGCGGTATTACACCCTCGGCGCAGCACCAGTGATGAGCGCTATCGGTCAGTCAGCTCAAGGCCCTAGCGAGCAGCTCTAAGTAGGTGCGACGTTCAATTGGCCGCACTGGGTCTTCGGTAAAACTCCCGGCGCTTGCCATTAGCGCTTGGAACTCCCTATTCTCTGCTCACCTTTAAGGGAGACCAAGTGATCTACACAAAGCAGACGCTCGTCATCGCTGCCTCGCTCGCGGCCCTGTTGAGCGCGCCGGCTCAGAGCGTGGCTGGTGGGATTATCTACTCAACGGAGAACCCTGAAAGCCTACAGGGGAGCGCTCAATTCACCTTGATCCCTCTGTTGTTAACGACGGCCCTCGGTCTCCCGTTTGCGGTGTCGGCCACAAGCCGGGGTGTGAAGAACGAAGCGAAGAAGGAAGACGCGTTCTACGCCCGCTTCATGGCGAACAAGCGAGCGATGCGCAAAGACCTTCTGCGTATGAATGGCGCGCATTACGAGTGGGTCCTCACCAATGTGTATGTCTCCGAATCGGAGCGGTTTCGCTTTCAATGCTACGTGTCAAAGAAGCTCAAGTTCTTGAAGCGAGAGCTCGACGCCGCTCAGTCTGGGCAACGGGCCAAGGTCTTGGCGGTGAGGAAATTCCTGAAGCTTGAAGAGCGTCGCGCGAGCACTGGGTCGACTTTTCTAGCTCCCTGCGCCCTTTACGGTCGCTACCGGGACAATCCAAAGCGCTTCAAGGAGCAACTCACCCGCAGCTACCGGGGGGCCGACTTTGAGTGGACTCGTGAGGAGTACCTCGGCGTGAAGACACCCAAGATGTTTCAATG
>CALELH010000806.1 GCA_937902595.1 uncultured Myxococcales bacterium | reverse complement strand
AGGGCCAGCTCCGTTGTGAGGCTGCGGACCTCTTGAGTGATACGAGGGACCACCGCCGCTGTTCGTAAGGTGGCCATCCACTCGTCATAAATCTCTGGATGCAGCGATCGAGGAAAGAACAGCAGCGCCTCATCGTGAAGATCAGTGAGCTCAAGATGATCTTTCGCACCGAGGGGGTGGGGTTCTGGGAGGGCGACCCAATAAGGCTCACGGGCAACGGAGCGATACTCAAGCGGATCTCGCGGCTCACCACGCAGGAAGGCGACGTCAATCCGCTCACTCATCAGGTCTTCGATTAGAGCCTCAGTCGGTCCCTCGTATAGTTCGAGGACGATGTCTGACATAGGGTCATTGAAGCGTCGAACCCAATCGCTGAGACCCATGGCCATCGCCGGCCCCACGAAGCCGATGGTCAGCGTTCCGGATAAGCCCGCTGCAATGGTCTGTACATGACGACGAGCGCGGTCCATCAGAGCGAGGATCGCCTCACCCTCTCTTTGCAACACGACGCCTGCTGGTGTCAGAGAGACTGAGCGTGTGGTCCGATGGATTAAGCGAACCCCTAGATCGTCTTCCAGCTGCTTGATCGCCACCGACAGCGGCGGCTGAGTCATGTTGAGCCGTTGAGCGGCTCGCCTAAAGTGTAGCTCCTCGGCCAAAGCGAGGAAGCATCTGAGACGTCTAGTGTCCATTGATACATTTTACATATCAAACGGCGGCGCAATCAAATGAAGTAAATATTAATCTATCCGTACTGACCATGAACGCCCGCCGTGGTGGTGGGCACAATGGAACCAGAGGTGACGTGATGATGTTTGTAGCAAGAGAGAGCCTGTTAGGCGCAGTGATAATGATGACCCTCAGCCTAGGACTTTGGGGATGTGGAGCAGAGTCTAGCGGGCCTGATGAAACGGAAGGTCCAGCGGTGATGGCCCCCTCCCAACCAGAGACTGGATCGGGGGCGCAGGCGCCTATTGAGCCTGCAGGTGGTGATGACCCTCTTGGCTCCGAAGAGACGACCAATGAAACGCCACCCGCTACGGAAGAAACTGAGTCAGAAGAGCCGACCTCGGAGCTGGATCAGACATCGGACGCGCGACCAGATGGAGAAGTCTCCCTTCTGATTCTACCTCTCACCATCGTGATGCTGACATCGGACGTGCCTCAGTTAAACAGCACCTATAACGACGTAGAGCTGACTGAGATGGTCGAGGAGGTCAACGAGATCTGGTCTCAGGCGCAGATCCGTTTCGAGGTGAGGGACATCCTCCGGAGTCCAGCTCAAGGAGAGTCGGATTTTCAGCGTCTCTTAGACAGCGGTGGAAGAGATCCACGGGTTCTTCGTCAGATCTATGACCCAGTCGTTCTACCGGACAGCGGCTGGAGCATGGTGCTGTTGGAGCACATGGGAGCCATGCCACCGGGGGTATATTTCTGTGACCGACAGGTCTTGGTCAGCGCGCGCCACTTCGGAAGAAATAATCGGGTTATTCCGCCGAACGTCATCGCCCATGAGCTGGGCCACGCGCTCGGATTGGAGCACGCCTGTGGCCAAGGCGAGAATCTCATGTGCGCGGATGGGCAGAGTCCGACCCTGCTGTGGGAGGAGCAGCGTGAGGCGGCCCGCGATCAAGCCATGACAGGGGCGCCTGCTCGATGCAGAGGCGACGGTCGATAACCGGGACGCAAGCGCCGCTGACCTTGCTGAAGAGCACGCCGCCACCGTAGAGTTGGGTGGGGCTTCATGGTTCGCGGGGTATAGCTGTGACTCGATATCTACTCATGGGCGCGTCGTTGACGTTGCTCCTCGGGTGCGGAAACGACACGAGGGGTGGCGACGCGCCACCAGCATCATGCGGTGCGGAGTTCGGGTGTCCAGATCTCGGATCCGATGGCGGCGAGTCTCCCGCCGGTGACGGCGGTCTTGGCGTAGGCGCTCCGAGTGGAGATGTCCAGATAGCGCCCGAAGACATGGGCCCATCCGCCGTAGATGGGAGCGGGGTCTGCGAGATTGATGAGACCGACTGTACGGAGGACCGCCGCGCTCGAGTCGTCTGCGACCCAGACCAACGGAGGTTGGTCCAGGTGCCCTGCGCGGAGGAGGAGTACTGTGCAGACGGGGCATGTGTTGCGCGTATCTGCTCCCCTAACGAGCAGGTATGCGACGGCCAGATTCTTAGAACCTGTGATGAGCTCGGTGGCGCCTATGTCGACGGCGCCGACCAAGACTGCGCAGCCCTAGACCGAGATTGTCTTGAGGGACAATGCGTCGACGCCGTCGAGGCAAGTCGGGGCGCGACATGCGCCGATGTTGACTGCATGACGGCGCGGACGCGCGCTCTCATCTGCGGTCGATACGCCACAGACATCCTTGAGACGACACCCGACCCTTTTGAGCCAGGTCCAGTTGGTCAATGCGACCCGGGGACGTTGACGGGCGAGGCGTACGATGAGGCCCTGCGGGTCGTCAATTACGCGCGGTGGCTGACCGGTCTAGCCGAGGTGGGATATGACGACAGCTTGAATCCACGCACCCAAGCCTGTGCGCTCATTATGGCCAACCAACGTGCGCTCAGCCACGATCCACCGCCGAACTGGGCCTGCTACACTACCGAAGGGGCGCAGGCAGCGGGCGAGAGCAACATCCATTATAGCACCCGGGCGGAGACCATCGTCGAATCTGTCATAGGCTACCTCCACGACGGGGGAGACAATAATCGAGCCGATGTAGGACATAGACGCTGGCTCCAGTCTGCCACGCTAGGCCGGGTTGGCTTTGGCTACCACCACTCCCAGACAACGAGGGCGTCTGCGAGCTGCTACAACGTCATCGCGAGCGACCCTGGACCGCCAAGTGGGCCTCCATTCATCGCCTATCCCAACCCCGGGGTCTTCCCTATCGAGCTGCTCACCTCACGATTCTGGACTCTCCCTTGGTCTGTCTCCATCAGCGCCGGCTTTAGAGACGAGCTTGCGCCAACTGCGGATTGGACGGTCCAAGTGTGGCGGGTAGATGGTGACGAGATGACGCCACTCCCTGTCAATCACGTCAACGCCAGCGGGCTCTGGTATGGACGTAATCATGCCGTGGTGTTCTCTCCAAACTTCGAGGTGATCCCAGGAGAATATCGTGTGCTCGTTGAGGGCCCAGCCCATCGATTTGAATGGACCAGCGAGCTCGTAAGCTGCGGCCGCTGAGCGGATCCCTTGCCGCAGAGTAAGCCCAAGCCGTAGACTCCTTAGGTCCCCAGGTACGGGACGGGGGAAGAGATGAATAGGTGGCATAACTGTTTTCTTTTGGCGGTCGTCCTGGTCGCGACCGCCTGTGATGCAGGCGGTGACTCAAGGACTGGCCCAGACGCCTCTATGAGCGACGGCGATTTAGGGCCAGACTCCGCTGCTATGCGCCAAACGGATAGCGGCGCCTCCGTCGACCAAGGTCCTGAATTGGACGCGAGCGGGATGATGCCCACAGACGCAGAGGCCATGACTCAAAGAGACGTCGCGGCCATGGAACCGGACAGCGACCTCCCCAAGGGAGACGCCTCAAGGCCCTCCGCCGACGCCGGCTCTACCGTGGAGACGGATGCGACCTCGATGATGCCCATGGACGCTGGCCCGGTGGCCCCCATGGATATGGGAAGGCCCGAAGACGCCTCTCCCGTGGAACCGGAAGACGCCGCGGCGGTGGTTGAGGCTGATGCTGCTCAAGCATGTCCCGCTGGCCAAGTCCGCTGCGACGAAGATGGAGACGCTCGCCTGGTCTGCAACGATGACAATCAGACCTTTGAGCGCGTCCCCTGTGGCGACGCAGAGTTTTGTTCTGAAGGACTCTGCCAAGCGCAGGTCTGCGCTCCCGAACAGCTCGGGTGCGATGGAGAGATGGTGCGTCGATGCAATGACAGAGGAGACGGCTTCGTCGATGGCGAGGATGAAGATTGCCGCGCTGAAGACCTGAGCTGCGTGGATGGACGATGCGCCGACCCAATCGCCGCCAGCCGAGGCGCTGTATGTGACTCAATCGAGTGTCTCGCCAGGCGCAGCGCAGAGGTTGTGTGTGGTCGATTCGCCACCGATATCCTAGAGACCGTCCGCCGCCCCTTCATGCGAGGCGCGAATCAATGTGCGCCTGGGACCCTGAGCGATGCTGCCTACGCAGAGGCCCTACGCGCGACGAACTATGGTCGTTGGCTCGCGGGCGTCGCAGAGGTCATCTACGAAGACGCTCTGACTCCGCCCGCCCAGGAATGCGCGACCATTATGGCCAATCAAGGCGACGCGAGCCATAACCCACCACCCGACTGGGCCTGTTACACCGAGGAGGGCGCTCGCTCTGCGTCCGTCAGTAATATCCAGGTCACCTTCGGTGGCGAGCCCATCGCTGACTCCATCGTTCGTTTTTTCTGGGATGAAGGCGTCTTCAACCGACGCGCTGTAGGCCACCGTCGATGGATGCAATCTCCCACCCTGGGGACTATCGGCTTTGGATACCACGAAGGTATGTTCACTGGAGACAGCGCCGTCTGCCTCAACGTGATCCGCGGCGAAGAGGTAGAGCAGACGGGCCCACCATTTATCGCTTATCCCGCGCCGGGCCCATTCCCTCGTGAGCTACTCAAGAAAGGTCGAACCAACTTGCCCTGGTCAGTCGCTGTGAACTCTCCCTTCGTAGAAGAGTGGCCGGCGACGGATGAGTGGAGAGTGTCTGTGAGCCGCCTCGTAGATGGCGTAGCTGAGGCCCTCGCCATCACGCACCTCAACTCAAACGCGACCTGGCATGGACGAACTAGAGCCGTCGTGTTCACGCCGGACTTTGAGCTGAACGATGGTCTGTATCGAGTTGAGGTTGAGTCCGGCGAGCGTCGCTTCGTCTGGGAGACGGAGATTATCCGCTGCGACCGCTGATTCAGCGGTCGCAGACAGAATCAGATACGCTCGATGATAGTGCTGACGCCTTGGCCTAGACCAATGCACATGGTCGCCAGTCCAAACTGAGCGTCTTGCTCCTCAAGGACGTGGGCGACGGCGCCGGTGATTCGAGTACCCGAACATCCGAGCGGGTGCCCGAGCGCGATAGCGCCCCCCTTGACGTTGATCCGGTCCATACGCTCAGTGAGCTTCATCTCTTTGACGACCGCGAGAGACTGCGCCGCGAAGGCCTCATTCAACTCGAAGTAATCGATGTCATCGAGAGTTAAGCCCGCACGCTTGAGCGCCTTTTGAGTCGCGGGCACAGGCCCTCGACCCATGATGGATGGATCACATCCTGCGCTGGCCACGCTGACGATCCGAGCCATGGGCTTAAGGCCCAAGGCGTCGGCCTTCTCGCGGGACATGATCATCATCGCCGCGGCACCATCGGAGATCGCCGATGAGTTGCCCGCAGTGACCGACCCCTTTGGATCGAAGCTCGGACGAAGCTTAGAGAGCGCCTCAAAGGTGGTCTCAGGTCGGATAACCTCGTCGTAATCGACCATCAACGGGATCCCATCGGCGTCATGACCCGCGACGGGGACCAGCTCCTTGGACCACGCTTTAGCCTGTGTCGCCGCCGCCGCCTTCTGATGGGACGCCAGGGCAAACTCATCCTGAGACTGCCGGTCGACAGCGTTGAGTTTTCCGAGCATCTCCGCTGTCAGGCCCATCATCCCCGCGGCCTTGGCGGCGTTTAGAGACAACGATGGGTTGATGTCGACGCCGTGATTCATGGGGATGTGACCCATGTGCTCCACGCCACCACAGATGAACGCGTCGCCATTGCTCGTCTGTACGGCCAGAGCGGCCGTATGAATGGCCGTCATTGAGCTGCCGCAGAGGCGGTTTACCGTCTGCGCAGACACGCTATACGGTACACCAGCGAGCACCGACGCCATGCGGGCGATGTTAAAACCTTGCTCCAGAGTCTGCTGAACACAACCCCAGATGATGTCCTCGATGTCAGCCGCGTCGAGCGCTGCGTTGCGCTCGAGTAAGGCCTTGATGAGGTGAGCTGAGAGGTCCTCAGCGCGCACGTTACGAAAAACGCCTCCCTTGGAACGACCCATTGGGGTCCTGACGGCGTCGACGATGACTGCTTCTTTCATTTCACTCACTCCCTGCTCACCACTTAGCCGTAATATTTGGAACCAGAGGCCGCCATCTCTCGCATCTTGGCGGTTGGTTCATAGAGTTTCCCGAGGCCTGACAGTTCGTCCGCCTTAGCGCAGACGACATCCAAGCCTAAGAGATCCGCATACTTGAGCGCCCCGCCCCTAAATGGAGGGAACCCAATACCCATGATGAGGCCCATGTCTGCCTCATTCGCCGTGTCGACGATCCCCTCTTCAAGACAGCGCGCCGTCTCGATGATCATAGGGATCATCATCCGATCGATGATCTCTTCATCGGTGAACTCACCCTGCCCTGTCTGGACCGAAGCGATGAGCTCAGGGACAGAGGGATCAAAGGCCTTCTTAGGCTTGCCCTTTCTGTCCGGACTATACGTGTAAAAGCCCTTCCCGTTCTTCTGTCCGAAGCGCTCGGTCTCATACATCACGTCGAGAGACGTGCGGATGTCGAACTTCATTCGATCTGGATAGCCCTCGGCCAGGACATCCCCGACATGGTGCGCCGTGTCGATACCGACCACATCCAGAAGGTACGCTGGGCCCATGGGCCAACCGAAGCCCTCCATGAGCTTGTCGATACGCTGGAAGTCTGCGCCGTCGTTGACCAAGGCCTGAAAGCCAGCGAAGTAAGGGAACAACACTCGGTTTACGAGGAAGCCAGGGCAGTCGCCCACAACGATCGGCGTCTTACCGAGCGCCGCCGCGTAAGCGACGGTCGTCGCGATGGCCTCCTCGCTGCTCTTCTCTCCGCGAATGACCTCAACCAATGGCATGAGGTGAACCGGATTGAAGAAGTGCATCCCACAGAAGTTCTCCGGTGCGTCGAGGGCCTCAGCCAAAGTCGTAATGGAGATGGACGAGGTGTTCGACGTGAGGATGGTGCCGTCCGGTGTGGCCTTCTCGACCTCGGCGAGCACGATCTGCTTAATCTTCTCGTTCTCGACGACCGCTTCGACGACGAGATCCACGCCCGCAAAGTCACCGTAAGACAGCGTCGGCCGGATGCGGCCGAGAGTCTCTCCGAGGCCTGCAGCGTCGAGCTTCTTTCGCTTGATCTGCTTACCGAGGAGCTTATTCGCCTCGCTGAGACCTAGCTGGAGCGCGTCCTCATTGATGTCCTTCATAATGATGGGCACACGCTTGCTCGCAGACTGATAGGCGATACCGCCACCCATGATCCCTGCGCCGAGGACGGCGGCCTGGTTCACCGGCCGGGCGATCTTACCGTATGCGCGCCCCTTCTTCTTGATCAGTTGGTCGTTGAGGAACAGCCCGATCAAGGAATCAGCGACGGTCGTCTTCGCGATCTTTACGAAGCCCTTGGCTTCGACCTTAAGCGCGTCGTCTCGGGTCAATCCAGCTGCTCGCTCGATGCTCTTTACCGCTTGGACCGGCGCAGGGTAGTGCTTACCAGCCTTGCCCGCGATGAAGCCCTTGGCGGTCGTGAAGCACATCATCTGCTCGATCATGCCCATGGTCAGCTTGCCGGTCTTCTGAGCCCGACGCGCCTGCCAGTCGTACGCACCAGCGATCGCCTGGGTGAGTAGAGCGCGCCCTGCGTCCTCAAGTCGGTCGGCTGCGACTACCGCGTCCGCCAAGTGCATGGCGAGCGCTGCTGGCGCCTTCAAGGTCTTGCCCGCGGCGATGACCTCGATAGCGTTGTCTGCGCCAACAAGTCGAGGCAGTCGAACCGTGCCGCCAAATCCTGGATAGATGCCCAGCTTGATCTCAGGCAACCCCATAGAGGCCTTGGTGCTCAAGATCCGATAGTCCGTTGAGAGGGCCATCTCGCACCCACCACCCAAGGCGGTTCCGTGTACCAATGACACTGTCGGATAGGGCAAATCTTCAACGCTGTTGAAGATCGAGTTGGCCTCAGCCAGCCAAGTCAGCAGGTCCTCATCGGAGCCTGCGAACGCCTCACCGAACTCAGTGATATCTGCGCCCACGATGAACGCGGCTTTACCGCTGCTCACCAGGAGGCCTTGAACACCGTCAACACCCTGCAGGGCTGCGACCGCGTCGCGGAGCTCGAAGAGCGTACCGCGATTGAAAACATTAACCGATGCGTCCTTGGCATCGAAGACGAGTGAGGCGATTCCATCGCTCACTGTCACCTGGATGAACTGGCCGTCGTACGTCATCGAGGCGGCTCTCCCTTCTTGAAACAGAACATCTATGCGGACTGCGCCGACTTCCGTCGGGTACAGGGCTCAGATAGATCCTGAGCCAGCAAATGGTGTACCCAATGCGCCTCGCCTTGCCAAGGGGTGTCTCGGATTTCTGTATAGGAAGTCTCGTACAAACGTGAGTGGGGCTCAGTTTGGTCTAAAGGCTCGATGGAACCGGCGGTTCTCTACTCGTCTAGGTCCTCATCAATGGTCTTCCCAGAGAGCCAATCGACGTCGATATCGACGGTCAACACGCCGTTATCGCGTAGACGCTGTGCGAGATACTCTTCCGCGCTCAAAGCTGGTTCATCGACGGTGGCGGCATCGCGACAACAATCTAAGGGTCTCAAGGATGCATCAGGGTGAGGATGAATGAAGAAAGGGATGGAGTACCGAGGCCCGGTGACGACCTCTGGCATCCGAACGCGGTGCGTCGTCGCGGGTATGCGTCCATTCGTGAGTCTCTGCATCATGTCGCCCGTGTCCATGATCAGCTGCCCTGGGACTGGCATAATCGGGAGCCACTCGCCTTCTCGAGTCAGCAGCTCCAATCCCGGGTCTGTGGCCTCGACCAGTAAGGTGATTAAGTTGATGTCTTCATGGGCCGCCGCCCAAACAGCGTTCTCATCATGAATCTCGGGCTCGGCCTCCGGATACCGGATGAGCCTTAGGACGGAGTTGCCGCCATCGGTCATCTCATCAAAGATCTTCTCCGGCGCCCCTAGATACTCTGCGATGCCACGCAGCAAGACGGCGCCGCAGTCGTGGAGGCTACGCCACAGTTCAAGGGCCGATGGTCTAAACTCAGGGATCTCCGCTGGCCAGACATTGGCGGGGATTCGGCCATGAAGCGGGTCATCTTCGGCGAGCTCTGGACCCACGTGCCAGAACTCTTTGAGATCACCCTGAGCTGAATCTTTAGCCTTCTCTTTCCCGAACGGGGTGTATCCACGCTGTCTGCCAAGGCGGCGAAGTTCATATTGACTCTTGAGTTCACTGGGCAGCTCAAAGAACCGCCGAATCCCATCGTAGGTACCTTGAAGCGCCTTTGGGTCGACACCGTGATTGTCGACCGCGACGAAGCCATACTCGACCAACGCATCGCCTAGAGCGCGCACACTCGATTGACGGATGGACGGATCCTCAGAGCACAGCTCCACCAGATCGATAACTGGGATCGTCTGCTCCATCA
Source organism: uncultured Myxococcales bacterium (assembly GCA_937902595.1). Taxonomy (GTDB): domain Bacteria; phylum Myxococcota_A; class Bradymonadia; order UBA7976; family UBA1532; genus UBA1532. The sequence goes on along the minus strand of CALELH010000806.1, from coordinate 13,049 downwards.
ATGCCACTCCTCTACGTTGAGTCTCTATTGTGCTGTCGAAGAGACTCGTATCAAAATTTGTCTGATATTTTGATAGATAATCTCCAGGAGAACCCATCTTCGGCCTCAGAGGCATAGTGTCAATTTCTAGGCTTGAACAGATGCCCCAATCGATGGATAAACACTGCAGTGATGGTTCTACTTGGCCGCGCCCACTCAACGGCACGGGCTGAGGGTAGGAGGACAAACGTTATGGTCCTAGAGGCCAATCAACTGGTGAAGCACTACGGGGAGCATGTCGCGCTGCGCGGTCTCGACCTCCAGATTGACGCGGGTGAGGTCTTCTGCCTGCTCGGCGCGAACGGCGCCGGCAAGACGACGACGATCCAGCTCTTCCTCGGCTTCATTGAGCCGACGTCAGGTCACGCCAAGATCAACGGCCTTGAGGTCAGCGAGCATGGACTCGAGACCAAGAAGCATCTGGCGTATATCCCAGAGAACGTGATGCTCTACCCGAACCTAACGGGGCTAGAGAACCTAGAATATTTCACCACACTCGCCGGCTGCGACGCTGGAGACGCTGGAGCGCTACGGGACATCCTCCTCCGCGCTGGGCTACCCAACGATTTCGTTGAACGCCCTGTGGGGACGTACTCGAAAGGCATGCGCCAAAAGGTGGGCATCGCCATGGCCATCGCTCGGCAGGCCAAACTCCTCTTACTAGATGAGCCCACTTCAGGGCTCGACCCAAAGGCGTCCAATGAGTTCTCTCAGCTGGTCGCGAGCCTAAGGGATGAAGGCGTCGCTGTCTTGATGGCGACCCACGACCTGTTTCGCTCCAGAGAGATCGCGACTCGCATCGGGATCATGAAGCTGGGCCGACTGGTCGCAGAGTTCGACGCCGACTCGGTCTCACACACCGATCTGGAGCGGATCTACTTGGAGCATATGCGCGACTAAGCTCATGAAACCAAAGTCTCTCATACCGACCATCACCCGAAAGGAGCTTACGGAGATTATCCGCGATGGGCGTCTCCGTGCCCTGGGCGTGATCGTACTTATCCTGGCGTTTACGGCTCTGGCCTTCGGTGTCCAGCAGACTCAGCGCGCTCAGGGAGAGCGTGATGCGGCGAGAGAGAGCTCCGTAAAGCAGTGGGAGGGTCAGGGGAAGAAGAACCCCCACGTCGCCGCCCACTACGGGACGCACGTCTTCGCTCCGACGAGCGCCGCGACCGCCATCGACCCTGGCGTGTCTCCGTACTTGGGTCGCTCCGTGCGGGTGGAAGCCCATCGCAGAAATCTCGCCGCGCACTCAGCGGCCGAAGACTCTGCCGCTCTTCAACGTCTCGGAGACTTCTCCGTCGCGACCGTTCTACTCTTGCTCATCCCTCTGCTCATCATCGCTCTCGGATATGGGCTCTGGAGTAGAGAGCGTGAGCGGGGAACCCTGCGACAGTTGTTGAGCACCAACGTGAGGCGCCAGGATCTCTTCTGGGGTAAGGCCTTGGCCCTCGGGACCATAATCGGATCCCTATTGGCGCCTGCAGCGGTGATCATCATTGGTGCCCTGTGGAGTCTGGGAGGCGGCGATGGAGACACGCTCATTCGCCTAGGCCTCCTCGCGCTCTCCTACTCGATCTACTACGGGATCTTCGCGGGGCTGACGCTCTACGCATCCGCGACCTCAGCCTCTTCGCGGACCGCCCTCGCAGCCCTGGTTGGTGTCTGGGGTCTGTTCTGCCTAATTACACCTCGAGCTGCGAGTGAGATCGCGAGCGCCGCGCAGCCCCTGCCGAGTCAAGCCGAGCTTGGGCGTCAGATTAAAGAGAGCCTAGAGAACGGGCTCGATGGGAAGACCCCCAGTGAAGATGCGATCGAAGCTCTGCTGAAGAAACTCAAGGCTGATAAAGGCATCGCCGACACGGGCATGTTGGTCGACGACACCTTCCTGACCGGCTTTGAGCTTCAAGCGGAGTCTCGCTATGAAGACGGGATCTTCAATCACCACGTCAACCGACTGAATGACCAAATTCAGGCTCAGGAGTACGCTGTCTCCTGGGCCGGGTTCCTCTCTCCCTTTATCGCGATGCGCGCGCTCTCGGCTGGCCTGTGTGGAACAGATTATGCCCATCACCGCCATTTCACTGATTACGCCGAGGGCTGGCGACAGCAGCTGGTCGATGGACTCAACCAGACCTTCGCCGAGAAGGCTGGGGCCAAGGGGTGGGATTACACCGCAGGCAAGGAGCTATGGCAATCTGGCCCGCCCTTCGCCTACCGGGCGCCTGGCGCATCCTTCGCGATCCAGCATCACCTCATCGACTTGACGGCGTTGTTCGCTTGGCTCCTCCTCGCGATTGTCCTCGCGCTGCGCTCAGCACAGAAAGTGAAGGTGGTCTGAGAATGTGGCGCACCGTCCTCCAACTCGAATGGCGAATCTTGAGACGAGATCGAGGAGCCCTGGCTATTCTTGGGATCTTCTCGCTCTTCCTGATCCTCGCGGCCGTGGCTGGTGGACGCCAGGCCACCCTCCTCGCGGACAGCCAGACCCGCGCACAGGTCAGTGAAGAGAACAGACTGACGAGCCTGGGCGCACGACTCATGGAGCTTCAAGGAGAGACAGGTCCGCGCCGCGCGAAGGACCCACGAGATCCCGTCTGGATGGGAAAGGAGGGAGGGATTCACCTCGCCGTCCTGCCCCCAGCCCCGCTGGCGTCCGTGGCGGTCGGTCAGCGAGATCTTCATCCACAGATCGTCCAAGTCAGCACCGAAGTTGAGTTGGCCGCTGAGCGCGAGACCGAGACCCCCATGTCGGGACCGACGCGGCTGGGCACCGGCGCCTTCGATCCTGCATTTCTCTTCGTGGTTCTGTTTCCCTTAGTCATCATCGCTTTGTCCTACGAACTCCTCAGCGGCGAGAGGGAGCGAGGCACCCTCGCCATGCTCTTGGCTCAGCCGGTAAGCCAGGGGGATTTAGTCCTAGGTAAGGCCTCCGCGCGCGCCCTAGCGCTGTGCACAGTCACCTTGATCTTTGCCCTCATTGGTCTGTTCGTTGCGGGCGCCGATCTGACGACGGCGGCCGCGTGGGGTCAGGTCGCCCTCTACGCGTCCATCCTCGTTACCTGGGCGCTGTTCTGGTTTGCCTTGGCCGTCTGGATCAACGCTCGGGGACAAACCTCCGCCGGAAACGCCCTCGCGATGGTGGGCGTCTGGTTGGTCCTGGTCGTCGTCGTTCCCGGCCTGGTTCACATCGCCGTGGATACGGTCTACCCACCGCCCTCGAAGCTTGAGTTGATGCACGAGGCTCAAGAGGCAGCTAAGGACGCAAATCAGGAGGTCGCAGGGCTCAAGGGGCGTCATGATGTAGACACCCAGACCAAGACATACGCCAAGAACCTCGTCAAAGCGCAGGACGCCCTATTGAAGAGGACCGAGCCCTTGATGCATGAGCTTGAGGAGACCCTGAGTCAGCGGCAAGCGATGGTGGACTGGCTCCGCTTTCTCTCGCCGGCCATCGTCGTCCAGTTGGCCCTCGAAGATGTCGCCGGAAGTGGCGCAGTCCGGCACCAAAGGTTCGACCAACAGTTAGATGCGTTCCATCCGACCTTCCGAGCCTTTTATTTCGATCGAATCAAGTCTGGCTCTGATCTGACCGCTCAAGATCTCCAGGATCGGCCTGAGCTGACATTTGAAGAGGAGCCCACAGGCGCTCTGACACAGCGCGTGCTGGGCGGGGTGCTGGGGATATTGTTGCTGGCGGCCTTTTTGGTCGCGACGGCGTGGCCACGCCTAAAACGGATCGGCCGCCTGACCGCCTAGCTGTGACTACTGGCGAATCTCGAGGAGCTCTACGTCGAAGACCAGCATGCCTGCCGGCGCACCAGACCGCCCAGCATAAGCGAGGTTCTCCGGGATCCAGAATCGTCGCTCCTCACCTACGGTCATCAGCTGCACACCCTCGGTCCAACCAGGAATGACTCGATTGAGGGGAAAGGTCGCGGGTCGCCCTCGAGCGACGCTGCTGTCGAAGGCCTTACCATCCGTGGTCCACCCTGTGTAATGAACGGAGACGACGCTGGTGGGACCAGGCTTAGCCTTTCCATCGCCTGCCTTAAGGACCTTGCTCGCTAAGCCGCTGGCCGTCTTCTGAGCGTCCGCCGGTGGCGCGGCCACGTCGGCAGGCGCCTTAGGCATAGGGGCTTTTTTGGGGACCCCGATGATCTTCGTCGCACCGATCTCCTTCATAACCTGATTGTAAGAAGCGACGCCGCCACCCGCTCTGTGGCAGTGATTACGGTGACACACGGTGAAGCCTGCCGGTGGGTTACGCGGGTCGAAGACGATTTCTTCTTGGGACATGGTTGCCCCCGCCTTCTCCTTCTTCTTTGCGACAGGCTCCTTTTTGCCCTTCTCCTTAACGGCGTCTGACTTCTTCGCCTCGGGGCCAGAAGACTTCGGAGCGCAGCCAAAGACACATACAAGAGAGCTCAATAGGATAAACAGACAGATAGAGGGGAACCGGTTCATTTTCATTTTCTCCGCCGAATGGTGCTCAGTAGACCTCGATTTTCTGCCACAATGCCCCCGGAGAAGGCGAGAAGATTCTGTTCTAGCGGGATCAATTCTACTTGGACGAGTTCATAAATCAGCGCATCGAGACAGAGGAGGCGCCTGACATATATGGAACACAGTACTTCTTGGAGGAGGTCATCATGGACCTAATGAGAGTGTCTCTCCTAGCAGCGTTGAGTGTCTGCATAGGCTGCGGGGGCGGTTCCGCGGACGACGGTGGTGTCATTCAACTTGGGAGCGGGGATATGGAGATCGGCCAGACGGACTCGAGCCTCATCGACGCGATGCCTGTGCCCGACGCTGCCGTAGGATCCGCCGACGCGGCCAGCGGAACAAGCATCGAAGCGACGGTGCGGATCATCAATCCAGCGACCGGCCAAGGCTTCTCCGGGGTGGCCGTCACAGGTGCCGATGGTGCCGCGCTAACCGATGGGACAGGCCGAGCCACGGTGCCCATCTCCCTAGGTCTTTATCAGATGCGTCTAGAGGGACCGGGAGCGCGGCCACATACTGTCTGGGGAGTCGCAGGGGATGCCTCTTTTGAACAGATAACCTACATGAGTCCAGAGATGATCACCGCCTATGTATTTGGGGCTCTTGGCCTCATGGATGACCCCGCGAAGGGGATCCTCGTCGTGGGTCTAGATCTCCCCAGTCTCGCCCCTGCAATAGGCGCGGGCGCGACCGTAGACCTCGAGCACGGATTGCCCTTCGTCTTCGCTGGAAATCAGCCCGCGGCGGGCAGCGTCATCCCTATGGGTGGACAAGGATTCGTGACCTTCCCCAACGTGACCCCGGGTGAGGTGTCCATCGCGACAGACTACCCAAATGGAGGGTGCCAAATCTTCCCAGCCGAGACGGACGAGCGATCTGTAGAGATCTTGGCCGGTGAGGTCACGGTGGTCGCCTTTACCTGTCGATCCAACCCCTAGCCGACTGGGCGAGGTCTCGAAAATCGCTCAGGGTCCTTCGGAGACGCTCTCGATGAGCCGCATCTTCTTGGCCCGGCTCAAACGTTTAAAGGCGATCTCTGCTTTGGTGGCCGCGCTGCGATCGACGTGATTCCATGATCTGACCAACTCCACGGGTCGACGCGCTCGAGTATATCGGGCGCCCTTGGGGCCGGTATTGTGCTCTTCAAGCCTCCGCTCGAGGTCTGTCGTGATGCCTGCGTAGAGGCTCCCATCAGCGCAGCGAAGCACGTAGAGATGCCACTCAGAGGGCGCCGGTTCGCTCACTCTTCCTCTAGCTGGTAGTAGTCTCCGATGAGCAGAAACATCTCGTTCTCTGTACTCTCACCACCCGTGATCGCGCAGGCATCACAGAGACCATCGCCAGCCCCTGGCTCACTGTCACACGTGGCGTTGTCATCCCCTCCAGAACACGGCGCACCGATCTGCCCTGCTGCACAGGCGACGGGAGAACAAATACCGGGGACACCCGGAATGTTCACGCTGTCTGGAAGGCGGGAAGCCCGTGTCACCGTCTCTGGGTTGAGTGTCCCATCGGCGTTGAGCCCATTATTGTAGACCGCACAGTAGCGCAGGCTCCTCTGCTCCGCGTCCTCTGAGTCAAAGAGCAGCGGTGGATCGAACCGCTTCCGAATGGGGTCGTTGAAGAGATAATTTTCATAGAGCAATGACCCGTCAGAGTGGAAGATCTTGAAGCTCTCTCCACGCTTATGGGTGTGAGATGAGAGAGAGAAGAGATGAGCCCCCTGAGGCATCGGGATCGTGTTGCACAGCTCTTCTCGTTCATAGGGGGCAGTGTTCGGTCTAAAGATAGCGCTCCCCGCGAGTCGGCCGAGGGACTTCGCTTGGTAGCGCGCCTCGCCCGCGAACAAGAAGTTAATGCGCCCGTTCATCATGTGGTCTTCATCGGTGATGTTGAAGGCGTGAGAGTTCCAGTACAGGATCCCGTGGAGAGGCACCCGTCGATAGACGCCATCTGGGAACTGGTCATAGTCTTGTGACTTCTGGGCACCACCGATGGGATATGCGTTACGAAACGCGCCCGCGCCCGCTGGTCCGAAGCCGATACAAGCGAAGCCGTCGACAGGCTCGGTCGAGCAGTGCCCCGCGCCGCAGCTCGACAGATCGGTCGGCTCACACGTCTCACCCGCTCGGTCTCCACCCCGACACGACCACTCACCAAACTCGGGAGCGTGAATGTCGGCGACCTCGGTCCGCGAGATGTTCAAGATCAGGTGATGGCTCTGCGGGTCTTGCCGGAGGTGCTTGATGTTCACCAACGCAAAATCACCAGACTCATCCTTGACCTCAGCCGGCACCTGATCCCGGACATCGAAGTACGACGCGAAGCAGACCTCTCGTTCAGAGTAAGCGCCGATGCGCCAGGTTGGCATCTCTAATTGAAAGCCCACTTGAGGGTCTGGTTTAGGGAGTGGGGTGATGGTCATTGGCTTGATGGGTGGCAACTCGACACCGAGAAGCTCTGCGGTACCGGGGACCGTTCCATTCCGAGGCGCCCCGCCATAGATCCAGATCCTCAACGCATCGAGAAGCTCTTGAGGGATAGGCTCTCGTCCGGTGGGCATGGGCGCACCGTTGATCGTGGCGTCGTCTGGCGTGACGGCGGCGAGCACCTTTTGATAGAGATAGCTACGAGACCGCTCACCTGGTTCAACGCGAGGGAGCGCGCTCCCCGTTGAGGGCGCGTTGACGAGCTGCTCGTAGGCCACATCCGCAGTCAAGATCAGCCCCCCGGCCGCCGCGGAGCCATGACACGCCGCCTCCGTACATCCCTGACCTTCGAAGAGCTTGACCTGCAAGCCGTCGAAGGTCCCCTCGAAGCTGGTTCGAGTCACCTCGTCGGAGTCTGCTTCGGAGCATCCAAGAGAGGACAGAAGAGAGGCACCCAAGAGTGCGATTAGGCTTAGATGGTAGCGCACGAGTAAAGACCTCCCGGTGTTGAACGCTGCGCACCTTATCTCACCCTGACGAGACCATCAATCTATACCAAACAGTCTGTTACTGGAGCGCTAGTTACATTCATTGAACACCCGAGATCTTTATCTTGATTATCTTTAGGGATAATCTCCGAAATCAAAGCGTATTGGCGAGCCCACAGGCTCGATAGGGGTCATACATGTCCAGGTTCTTACTGATCATCTCGCTTATTATGCTGGCCGCCTGCGGTGCTGAAGAGGGCACTAAAGGGGCTGAGACGGGTGAAGCCTGTGCACAGAGCAACGTCCTCGACCAATGCCCTCCGAACAGTGAAGGTACCCTCGAGGCGAACGCTGAGAGCAATTGCAGCAGCGAGGGGAGTGTCAGCGTTGAGGCTGACGGGACCACCATGGAGGGCAGCGGATCCGGCGCTGTCTCCCAAGTGTGCGTGGGCAGCGGCAGCTGCAGGGTTGTCTGTAAATTGATTGAACCCTGCACTTACGGGGTGATGTCCATCTCCCCAACCGACGGCATCATCTGCCAGGCGGCCCCCTGCGGTAACGGAGTATGTGACCCAGGAGAGAACCCAGAAAACTGTAACGCCGACTGCGGTGGTGCCGTATGTACAGATGGCGCGAGTCGCTGCTCTGGCAACGCCATCGAGCGCTGCAATCAAATGGGCGTCTGGGAGACGACACCGTGTCCCGACAACCAGATATGCAACGAAGAAGACAACGCAGCCTCGTGCACAGAAGGGGCCCTTGATTGTGCGCCCATCTGCGACACGCTGTTTACGACGTGCGTAGAGAACAGCGGCATCTGCCCAGAGGGAGCGACCATTAACCGCGCCTCATACGATACCTATTGCGCGCGACGATGCCGCGAGTATCCAACGCGGTTTGAGGAATACCTCATGACCCCCGATGACTGTCAGACTGCGGTCACCTCCCGCGTTTTGAGGGACAATAGAACGGCGAACCTCGATTTCTGCGACGGTGAGCGTCCACCCGCATGCGGTGATGGCAATCAGGATGAGGGCGAAGCGTGCGACGATGGCAATCAGGTGGACGGCGATGGCTGCGCTGCTAATTGCACCCTGGAGACCCGCTGCGGTGATGGCAATCAGGATGAGGGCGAAGCATGCGACGATGGCAATCAATTGGACGGCGACGGCTGCGCTGCTGATTGCACCCTGGAGTCGAGCTGCGATGAGGCCTGCCAGACCCTCTGCGCGACAACCTGCTCCGCCCTCTGGGAGAACTGCATGAACCCAGTCGGGCGCCCCGCGGACGCCACGGAGTGCCCAGGGGCGGCGCTGCAAGCACACACGGAGACGTGCACCGAACTCTGTCGGGACGAAGCACAACATGCGCAGTTCGTTGACATCAGCGAAGACCCAACGCGCTGCGTTCGAGCTCATAACAACGGGTTGTTTACGTGCGACCCATCGGAGTGTGGAAACGGCACCTGCGAATATGGGGAGACACGCGCCGGAAACGGTCAGCAATGTCAGGCTGACTGCCGATGATTGGACCAAAAGCATCATTGGAGGCGTTCATGGCACGGACCTTATTGATTCTCGTGTCTGCGCTCATCATGAGTTGCGGCGCCGAAGAGGGCACCCAGGGCACCCAGACGGGGGAGGCCTGCGCGGACAGCAACATCCTTGAGCAGTGCCCACCCAGAAGCGAGGGGGTTCTGGAGGCGGAGGCGGCGAGTAATTGCAATAGCAGCGGCAGTATCAGCGTTGACGTCGACGGGACAGCCATGGAAGGCAGCGGCTCGGGCGCCATCTCTCAGGTCTGCGTAGGGTCAGGGAGCTGTCGGGTCGTATGCACGCTGGCCGACACTTGCGAATATGGGGTCGAGTCGATCAACGACACCGAAGGCGTCATATGCCGGCCAGCCCCCTGCGGCAATGGAGTATGCGACCCAGGAGAGAACCCCGAGAACTGTAACGCCGACTGCGGTGGTGCCGTCTGCACAGATGGCGCGAGTCGCTGTTCGTCCGGGGAGCTGGAACGCTGCGATCGACAAGGGATGTGGGAGGTGACCCCCTGCGGGGCCGGACAGATCTGTGAGGAGGCGAACGGGAGCGCGTCGTGCGTCGATAGCGATGTCGACTGCGACACAGCCTGCGACACCCTCTATAGCGCGTGTGTCGCCGAGAGCAACCTCTGCATGGCCGGCGGTGGCGGTGTACTCCGGAACGTGTATGACGGCTACTGCCGGGAGCGATGCCGAGATTACCCTCTCCGATTTGAGGAGTATCTCTCGGATCCCAATAATTGCGTCGCGACGATCGACACCCAGGTGCTCCTCGACTTTCCGAGCCAGGTACCGCCTTTTTGTGAGGACCCACCACCGGCTCGCTGTCCGGATGTGTGCGCCGAGGCCTGCGACGAACTGTGGTCGAACTGTATCGACCCCTCGGGTCGTTCAGAGTCTACCTACCAGTGCGGGGATCCCGCTCAGGCGGTGGAAGCGGATGGCTTCAACGCGATGAACGAAACTGATTTCAGTACCAGTTGTGTGACGCGCTGCTGTCCGAATCCCAGCCCATACGAGGCCTATATGACGGATTTTAATCTGGTCCAGTGCGCTGATCCCTTCATGAATGGCCTGTTTGAGTGTGCCCGCGCCCAGTGTGGCAACGGAGAGTGCGAATATCGCGAGCAACAGGGCGGACCCGCAGAATGCCGCGCGGATTGTCAGTAAAACCAGTCGGCCCCTGACGATCCTCGTCAGTCCTTCACCCCTGGGCTCTTGCGAGACCCGTCGATGCCTGCTCTGCTGCGGCACGTACACCATGACAGAGCAGGTCAACCATGCAGACCCATACGCACCGTTTTCCGGGCATCGTCAGTTCGTCTCATCGCTTCGAGATCCCCCTGGACCATGAGTCGGTAGATGGCCAGACCATCGAGGTCTTCGCTCGCGAGTTCGTCGCGGCGGATCGGGCGGACGAGGGCCTCCCCTATCTCGTGTACATTCAAGGCGGGCCGGGTTTTGAGTCTCCTCGGCCAGCACGGAAGACCGGGTGGATCGGGCGGGCCCTCGATGAGTTCCGCGTGCTCCTGGTCGACCAGCGAGGGACCGGGCGCAGCACCCCGGTCTGTGCCCGCAGCCTGGCGGTCTTCTCCAGTCCAGCGGCGCAGGCGGAGTACCTCACCCACTTCCGGGCGGACGCCATCGTCCAGGACCTGGAGTTCATCCGAAAGGCCCTGCTGGGCCCCGATAAGAAATGGACCATCCTGGGTCAGAGCTTCGGCGGATTCTGTGCGCTGAACTATCTCTCGACGGCGCCGAACGGCCTCGAAGCCGCGCTCTTCACAGGTGGGTTACCGCCGATCTCTGGTCACGCGGACCGGGTGTATGAGGCCACCTACGCCAGGGTGCTCACCCGCAATGAGCGCTACTTCGCTCGCTATCCCGAAGACCAGGACCGTCTCGATGCGCTGGCGGACTATCTGCGCAACCACGAGATCTCCTTACCCAGTGGCACGCAGCTCACGGTGCGGGTGCTCCAGCAGCTCGGCATGAAGCTGGGCGCCCATGATGGCGCCGAGACCCTCCACTACCTGCTCGAGGCGCCGTTCATCCAAGGTCCCGCTGGCCCTGAGCTCAGTTTTCGCTTTCTGCGCGACGTGGAAAACGCGTTGTCCTTCGACACCAACCCCATCTACGCCATCCTCCATGAGTCCATTTACTGTCAGAACGAAGCGTCCAATTGGTCGGCTCATCGAGTGGGCGAACAAAATGGGGTGATCGACGGGGTCCCCTTCCGATTTACGGGAGAGATGGTCTACCCCTGGATGTTTGAGGATTACGTCCAACTGCGGCCGATCGCTGCGGCCGCCGAGCTCATCGCCCAGAAGATGGATTGGCCAGCGCTCTATGACGCGGAGCGCCTGGCAGAGAACACCGTCCCCTGCGCGGCGGCCATCTACGATGATGACATGTACGTAGAGCGGTCCCTATCGGTGGAGACGGCGGACGCGATGGGAAATATGCGCACCTGGGTCACTAATGAGTTTGAACACAACGGTCTGCGCGCCGATGGGCCGCGCATCCTGGAGTATCTCCTCGACCTGATTCGCGGAGTCCGCTGAGCCCTCAGCTCATTCCTGCGGAGGGGACGCCTGACCGTAATTGTCTTGGCCCCAGCAGAGGGCGTCTCCATCGGTGGTCAAGCCGCAGGTGTGGTCGAGTCCAGCGCTGATGGCCGTCAGGTCGACGGCCGGCGCCTCTGATTGACCGCGATTACCCTGTCCCCAACACTCTGAGGTGCCGTCAGCTCTGACGCCACAGGTGTGGTCAGCGCCCGCGGAGATGCTCACGTAATCTTCGCCCTGAGGAGACGCCTGACCGAGATCATTAGAGCCCCAGCAGATCACGACGCCGTCCATCCGCACTCCGCAGGTGTGGAGACCGCCAGCCTCCAATTGCCCAAACTGACCGTCGAGTGACTCGGTCTGACCCTCCGTGTTCATGCCCCAGCAGACGACGCTGCGGTCCTCGCGAAGACCACAGGTGTGGTACCAGCCGGCGGTGATGGTGGTGAGTGGCTCGTCGGGGGCGACTAGGCGACCGCCGTCGTCCAATCCCCAGCAGACGGCGCGTCCATCCTCGCGGAGACCGCATGTGTGCCAGTAGCCAGCGGTGACCTGAGTGAAGATGTCGTCAGCGCTACCCACTTGGCCAAACTCATCATCGCCCCAGCAGACGGCCCGGCCATCGACGCGGAGCGCACATGAATGCCAATAATTGGCGGTGATCTGAGTGTACTCTCCTCGAGGGGTGTTCGTCTGTCCACGGTTGTTTCGACCCCAACAGACGACTCGACCATCTCCTTGAAGCGCGCATGTGTGGTAGCCACCGGCAGCGATCTGAGTGTAGGCGACCGGCCCAATCCCAGGATCGCTCGGCGGATCCACTGGCTCCTCTGGCTCCTCTGGATTCTCAGGGTCCGCAGGGAGGTCTTGCGATGGCTCCACAGGCTCCGCGCCAGCGTCGGCCGGTAAGGCAGGCCCGTCCTGCGGCGTCGCCTCACCGGACGGAGGCGTCGCCTCAGCTTCGGGGCCGCTTAGGCCCTCTTCAGCAGGTAAGCATTCGTATCCGAGGGTCGGGCTTGCGCTACATGCAAACCCCTGCGTGCATCCGATGCCATCATTGCGACAATCACGGGCTGCGGTGGTGACGTCCTTCGACGCGTCGTCACAGCCAATTACCAAAACGAGCCCCATCACCAAGAGTGTTGTTCTCATATTTACCTCATGAATCGCTGAAGGGGCGCTCCAGCGCAGCCCCCGAGGTTCAACTAATCTATCTTTCGGTAGATTTCAATAGGCTGGGCACAAATTTCGATCGTGCCGCTGGTCTGTGTGAGGTGGTAGCCTAGGTGGGACAACGGTCATTGGAGTTGGGTGAGCACATGAGTCGTCAACGCATCGCCGTCATTGGAGCTGGACCCGCTGGAGCCGCCGCCGCGGATGGGCTGGCCCAAAAAGGACACGACGTCACCGTCTACGAGCGGTCCGATCACATCGGCGGGCGCACGTTCACCTACCGAGACGGAGACGATCTGCT
>CALELH010000805.1 GCA_937902595.1 uncultured Myxococcales bacterium | reverse complement strand
TTATTGATAGGGATCTCTGGCGTTCAGGCAGAGGGGGTGGTCGTGACGGTCCGCCCATCTCCAGAAGAGCTCGCAAAGATCCGCGAGGCACAGGCGCTCCGTCAGGCTTGGGATGCCCAGCAGGCTGAGTTGCGGGCCAACGAAGAGCTCGAGAAGAAGGCCGCTGAGTCTGCGGACAAGAAGCCCAAGAAACCCAAGAAGCCGAAAAAGACCGATAGTGCTACGGAAACAGATACCAAACCGACCTCTAAGGGAGCCGACCCGAAGAGTAAGAAACCTAAGAAGAAGGTTGCCGAAAAGGCGCCCGAGGTGCCGAGCGGTCCCCTCCCCGTCTCGATAGATCGTCTAGCCGTCTCAATAGGTCTATCTGATTTTGTCGCGGACCTCTTGGACGGGCAATTGTTCAACGAGGATGCCCAGGTCCGTGTGGAGACTAGCCTATTAGGAGGCTCACTTCAGGCCCAGATTAGTCGCAACAACGAGGGGTTTGAATTCAAGGCAAACGCCGAAGAGCTCAGTCTAACCCAGATGAACACATTGGCTCGATTGGCGCCGGTGCCCATCATTGGTCAACTCAGCCTAGACATCGCGCTCACTCTACCACTGGACGATAAAGGCCGGCACCAACTGACAAAGCTTGGCGGCCATATGAAGATGGACATAGCGAACGCGGTCATCGGCCCTGGTCAAGTCAGCAGCGAGAAACTGAAGAGCCTGGGTGGCACAATTGAGGTCCCTAAACTCACCCTGGCTCGCTTTGGTGGACAGCTCAACTTCGCTAAGCGACGCGCGACCTTCGAGAAGTTTAAGTTCTCCGGTAAGGATGTCGACGGTGATATCTCCGGCTACATCCAGCTGGCTAAGACGTTCGCCCGTTTCGGTCCACGCAGCTACCTCCGATTCAAGTTCAGCGACGCGTTCCTGAAGAAGAACTCGGCGGTGAAGACCATTCTCAAGAATGTACCGATGGTCAAACGTGGGACCGCCGCGGATGGTTTCACTGGCTTTACCGTGACCGGCCGGCTCTCAAAGCCATCTTGGAGGCCCCGTAAGACGAATCCGTACGGAGTGAGAAAGAAGGGGCGGCGAGGTAAAGCCGACAAGAAGTTCAAGAGCAAGTCGAGCGGAGCGAAGAGCAGGATCAAGAAATCGCGCAGTCGGTATTCTAGTAAGAAATCCAAGAAGGGCCCGACGTCAGCGAAGTCTCTGTCCAAGGTAAAACCTCGTAAGCCACCTGTACCAGCATACGGCAACTCCAATCCTCCGGGATATCCGTCTAAGCCGTCCAGTGCCTATTCTCCCTCAAAGCGGAAGGTGAAGGTACCAGACGAACCAGAAGAGGAAGACGACGACGAGGAAGAGGAGGACGAGGAAGAGGAGCCCGAGTCTGATGAGGATGAGGACGCTAAGAGTGAAGACTCGACGGACAGCGCCGACAGCCGAGACTCGGATAAGAAGGGCTCATCCGACGACGATGAGGATGATTAAGTAGCCCATCTACACCGCCCCCTGAGATTTTGTGCGACTTAGATTGAATATCTATCCATTCCAATCGTCGTGGTGCTGCGGGAAGTAGAATAAAACGGCGAGTACGGTCTCTCATCCAGAGACTCAGTAATCATTGCCTATGTTTCAGGCTATCTCTCCCCAATTATGGAAGCTTTTTATTATAAATGGTCTTAGACTCCCGCTTGGGTAAGAACCGATTTTGGGAGGATGGGGAATTTGATGTCGTTTACTAGACACTTCTTAGTTGTTTTAAGCGTGGTCGGGATGGCGTGCTCTAGCGTTCAGGCGCAGCAAGGCGATGAGAAGCCGGCGCAGACCGAAGAGCCTAAGACAGGCGCTGACGGGACCGATGGCACTAAGGCGCCAGAGGCAAACAGCCCATCTACGCCACCAACTCAGGCCGAGGCGAGCAACGATACCAAAGAGGCCAAGGCCTCTCCCGATCCAGCCGTGCTCGAGAAGATCGGCGCTGCCGCCCTAGACATTATCGCTGCGGCAGATCGCGTCGAGCTCGTGGAGGTCGCAAATAGTAAGAACCCAGACGCGGCGAAGCACCTTCAGAGCCATGAGATCAAGAGTGAGCCGATCGCCTTGGGCGCCGAGGATATTGCGACTCTGCGTACGGCTATCCTTACGAAGAAGACCCACATGCTGAAAGCCCGTGCTCGGTGCAGGTTCCGACCAGAATACGGCCTGATTTTTCACCAGGGAGAGAAGACGACGAGCGTACTGTTCGCTCCACCTCGATGTCCAAAATGGTCATTCGAGGCGACACCAAAACGTAAGATTATTGATATTCGCAAGCCGGCAGGCACCAGCCTGGCGGAGCTCATTACGAAGATAAAGGGAGGGGCCTCCAAGTGATACTTTCTAAGTTTAAGTTCTCCATACTCGCCGCGTTGCTCGCGTTCGGTTTGTGCGCAAGCGCAAACGCCGCGAAGCTGCACCTGATCGCCGCCGCAGACAGCGGTGATGAAGGTATCGGTACTGACGTCGCTGTTGACCTAGTCAACGTCGTCGTCCTCGCCGAGCGAATCGCAGAAGACACAGACATGGAGCTGAGCGCGACTGTGATCACCTCCGGCTCCGTTCCGAACGCTGCGAAGAAGAGCGGTGGCGGAAAGCACGCCTCCTACAAGGCTTTTGCCGGAAAGTTTGGGAAGTTCTCTTCCGTTAAGTTCAGCCACACCAAGACGCTGACCAAGAAGACTATTCGCGATGCGCTCAAGGGGATTAAGGCCGGTAGCGATGACGTGATCTGGTTCCACTACGCTGGGCATGGCTTTCGCTGGGATAAGAAAGGGGCGGAGTGGCCCGCGCTTGACCTCGGTGGCTGGGTAAAGGCTGTCAATAACGACGAGTCCGCCGCCAAGGTGAAGGCCGCCGCCGAAGGCTCTCTGCAGATGCAGGAGGTCATGAACACCATCGAGGCAAAAGGCGCTCGACTGACCATCGCCATCTCGGACGCATGCAACGAGAACAATAATATCGTTATGCCAAAGGGCGCCAAGGCGAAGGGCCGAGGCAAGAGTAAGCTCGCCGCAGGCTTCGTAAAGCTGTTCCGTAAGGCGAAGGGCTACATCCGTATCTCTTCGACTAAGCCTGAGCAGCTCGCTTGGGGCAACGCTGATGTCGGTGGTGTCTTCACCTACCTCTTCATCGAGCAGGTCATTAAGCAAGCGAACAAGGGTGACAAGACGGACTGGGCCAAGCTGCTCAAGAAGTTTAAGAATAACGGCTCCGATGGCAGCGGTATCAGTATGGATCTCGGTGACGGTGACATGTCTGAGGAGCAGCATCCGGTCGTTAAGGAGCAGATCAGCTACGGCTCTGTGGGAGCGGGCGGTGGCGCTAAGCCTTCTGGTGGTGCGAAGCCCGGTAAGAGGCCTGCTCGTGTATCCGCTGCAGCGGCAAACCGGCTAAGGCGCCCGATCCGACACAAGGGCCCACGCCCCGGGCTGACCCGACCTACGTCACGAGTGAAGCAGTCTCCCTGTATGAAGTCGGGTGCAGCCAAGTGTAAGTCATTACAGAAGAAGCGCCGATTTAAGAGCAAGAAGGCTAGCCAAGGTTTCTACGGAAGCTGCTTACAGGGTGTGGCGATCCGCTGCAAGGGCAAGGGCAAGGGCAAGGCCGGTAAACCACCAGCGCCCCCCACCAAGTCCAAGGCCGCTCAGTGTGCACGGTCAGCGAAGATCAGCTGCACCATGGCCATGAAGCGAAGTAAGGTTAAGAAGAAGAAGCAGAAGGCTTTTATGAGCCGATGTACCAAGTCCCAGACTAAGCGCTGCCTATTAGGGAGCAAGAAGGCTAAGAAGGGCAAGAAGACTAAGAAGCGCAGCTTCAAAAAGCTGTTCAAGCGCAAGAAGAAGTAATTAAGACTTCGACCAAAAAGCGAGGCCTCGGCCGCGCTTTTTTTTGTCTAGAAGGAGCTGTTCCGAGAGGAATAAGTCATGACTGCGGCACACAGATTCAAGGGGTTAAAAGTTAATATTATCCCGAAACTCTGGATCGATGACTTGCCCAACCCACCCTCCCGCATTTCCCAGATAGATCCTCCGATACAGAGCCAGGTAACGAAGAACCTTCTTGGTGTATTCTCGTGCCTCGGTATAGGGAATCTCCTCGATGAACTCGTCCATCGGAAGGTGTCCTTTCCTTCCCAGCCACATGGCCACGCGATGAG
>CALELH010000804.1 GCA_937902595.1 uncultured Myxococcales bacterium | reverse complement strand
CCGCCGGGAATGGGCTGGTAAAGCCTTCACCCTAGCGTCGTCACTCCACTGTTGGGAAGCGAATGGTCCGTCACCTCGAGCCAAGTGGCCCGAGGTAACGACGCATCCTGTGGTGAGCAGCGCAAAGAACGCTACGATTACTGGAGGAGACATCAGAACAGCCTTACTGGTTTCGTAGTTTCTCGAGCTGCTTGTCGAGATCCTTGAACTCCATTTGAGCGCGGCGCTTGAGCGCCTGTCGATGCTGGTTGCTCAGCTCGCTCATCTTCTCAAACGCGCCAGCGAACGCCTCTGGTTCGAGGCAGATCAGCGCGTAGTAATGCTGCGGAGCGCCCTTGCTTAAGTGAGCGAGCTTGGTCGCTGTCCCGATCAACGTCGTGTCGACCAATTGACGGCTGACCTGGGTAGTGAGCTCTTCGGTAAAGTCTTTCGCCTTGGCTTCGCCAGACTCCTGGTAGTCCTTGATCATTCCTTCGACCTTCGTCTGCAGCTGACGAGCGAGAGAGTCTCGCCCGCGGGCCACGGCGGTCTGCTGGGCCATACCTAGACTGCCCCGATGCTTCGCGATCCCGATCCCACAAGCAGGGGGGGGAGTCAGAGCCCACTTAGGGATGTCTGCGTGTCCCGATGATGTCTCACGGATCTGGTCTCCACCACAGCCCGCCAGGAGCATGAGTATAGTGATACCACCCACAATTAATCGGCCTTGGTTCTTCATATTGTTCCTCTCTCTCATTGAAAAAAAACGCCTCAATTATGTTTTTGCTACAGCTCTCCCGACGTGTGCTCATCGCATTTATGCAGAAAAAGTGCCTTGGCTTCGGTCCCCATCGTCCTAGGGGTGTTCGCAAGCTTGCGACATTAATCGGGTTATGCCGGCACAACGGCCTCGACCACTGGGCTCGACTGAGACCAGCTTTTTTGGTTGAATGGTGGGACCGGTCGCTGAGCTACAGGTGGGCGCGACCACACGAAAGGACAGATTCTAAATGCACATCGATCACGGCGTAAGCCGAAACCTATGGCGTACGATCGCCATCTTCGCGGCCGCTCTCTCGTTGGCTGCGTGCCAGAGCAGCCCCTCGAAATCCGGCGGTACGACCCTCATTATTGCGGGGGCTGGTGGGACTGGCGGTGCCGGCGGCGCGATGATGAATGGTGCGGGAGGTGCTGGAGCTACCCTTGGTGAAGGGGGCGCTGGTGGAGAGGCTATGAACGGCGCCGGCGGCGCTGGCGGTGAGATGATGGGCGGTACAGGCGGTGCCGGCGGTGAGATGATGGGCGGCGCAGGCGGGCACGGAGGGGCGATGACTCCTCCGGGCGCAGGCGGCGCTGGAGGCGGTCAGGATGGAGCGTGCGATCGCT
>CALELH010000803.1 GCA_937902595.1 uncultured Myxococcales bacterium | reverse complement strand
CAAGAACTACCCATTCGGTACTGAGAACATAGACAAGTATGACGCGGAGATCCGTTCGAGCGACTCGGGGTTGGGTCGCATGATGGCTGAGCTCAAGAAGCGAAAGATGGACAAGAACACCATCATCGTCGTCACCTCGGATCATGGGGAAGAGTTCTATGAGCATGGTCGTCGATATCACGGGAAACAGCTCTATGAGGAGAGCGTGCGAGTACCGCTGATCGTTCACATCCCTGGAGCACCTGAGGTCAGGGTGGATGAGGCTGTGACGCTCTTGGACATTCCAGAGACACTCGGCCATCTAACCGGTCTGAAGGCGGGGCCAGATTACGGAGCCCTTAGCCTGGCGCCAGCGCTGGGCGATTGGCGTCCACCCGTTGACCGAGCGATCATGGTGGAGTGCCTTAAGAACGGAGGAAAGGCGCGTCAGCGACAGGTCGCCCTCATTAGAGATGGCCGCAAGACGATCGTCGACTTGAGCAAAGGCAAGGAGCGGATGTTTGATCTCAGGGCAGACCCCGCAGAGAAGACAGATCTCTCCGCCAAGGCGCCAGGGAAGTTCGCAGCCGATTTGAGCCTGCTCCGCAAGGAAGTAGATCGTCAGGAGCAGACCATCCTGAAGCAGCTTAAGGCGAGGCGCGTGAGCGGTGAGCCGCCCAAGTCACTCAGAAGTCCTGTCGCGGAACTCCCCGGCCTAAAGTGGTGGGGGGGACATATCGACACGCGCGTGTTGAACGGTGAGAATATGCTGCAGGTGCGTAATTGGTTCGAGGCGACAGGCGAGCGAAAGAACTACCGTTTTCAGCTTGAGATCGTCGATGGGCGGGGAAAGGTGCGCCGGAAGTGGCGCTACTCGCTGCTGTCGGGAATGTACCCAACGAATCGATGGTCTAAGGGTGAGGTCGTTGAAGATGCTCGTTTGATGCGCTTTCGTAAGCTCAAGGGGTCCGTGCGTCTCAGAATGACCATCTACGATGGTAAGAAGCGCCTCATCGATCCCATCGTCATCGGGGTCGCGAAGACGTCGACCTATTATTGAACGCAAAGAGTTGGGGATCGGTTTGGGGACATTGGTCTCACAGAGGCTAAGGCTTCAGCCATTGCTGGAGGGACACGCCGATCTACTCTTCGAGGATCTTCAGGCGCCCGAGCTCTATACCTTCATTCCCCAAGACCCACCCGAGTTGATTGGGCTCCGTAAACGATACGCTTTCCTCGAGGGAGGGGAGAGCCCAGATGGTCAAGAGCGGTGGCTGAACTGGGTCGCTATCGAGCATGAGACAGGGGACGCCATCGGGCAATTTCAGGCGACGGTTAGGCCTGGGTCGAGCACAAATATTGGGTACTCCATCTTTCCCCGCAGCTGGCGTAAGGGGTACGCTAAGGAGATGTGTTTGTCCTTGATTGGCTACATCTTTAACAGCTTCGACACCCATGTCATTTATGCCGAGATCGACACTCGGAACATCGGCTCCATAGCGCTGGTCGAATCATTGGGATTCAGTAAGGTCGGGATGACCAAGGACGCGGACTTCTTCAAGGGCTCTAGCAGCGATGAGTACCGCTTTGATCTAACGCGAGCCAAATGGTCAGGCTCCTCACTCTGAGATGAAGCGCGGCGGGTTGGATCCGCCTCGCTCACTAGAGCCCCCAGGCTAACCTTTAGACCTCACGCGCGCTCATCGGCTATAGACTGGGCGAGCTCCGTGAGCAGTCGGACGCCGACGCCCGTCGCGCCTGTCTTTGGATGGTAAGGACTTCGGTTATAGACGATGGGCCGCTCGGTGAACGCCGTCGCCGCGATGTCTAGATGTGCCCACCGATCGATCTTGTCAAAGTTAATGAAGTGCTTAAGGAAGAGCGCGGCGGTGATCGTGCTGGCCCCGGCGCTGCGATCAGTACTGCAATTGGCCATGTCGGCCGCCTTGCTGCCGAGTAGAGCTCGGTAGGCTTCGTCACTTGGTAGACGCCAGACCCACTCACCTGTGTAGCGACCGAGACCTTGAAGCCTTTCGGCGAAGGCGTCTGCAGCCTCCGACTCAGACGCCTCGGCGATGAGGCCCGTGGCGAGTACGCCCAGAGCGGCTCTCACGCCGCCTGTAAGCGTCGCGATATCGACCAAGGTCTTGGGTTGGTAGGTGTCACACATATAGTCAAGGGAGTCACCGAGGAGCAAGCGCCCCTCCGCGTCTGTATTCGCGATCTCCACTGTTGTTCCGTTTCGCGCAGTGAGGATGTCACCCGGACGGAAAGCCTCTCCAGAGACCATGTTCTCAGCGAGGGGAATCACGGCGACCACGCGAATAGGGAGGCCTCGCTCGGCGATAGCGTCAAAGGCACCGAGGACCGCACCTGCGCCGGCCATATCGCGGTACATCCGACGCATACCGGCGGAGCCCTTAAGGTTGTATCCGCCCGAGTCAAAGGTGACGCCCTTGCCGACCAGGCCAAGATCCCAGCGGTCTCCCTTAGCCGATGGTGGGCAATAGCGGAGGACGCAGATGCAGGGCTCTGCAGCGGAGCCGCGCGCGACCCCTAAATGCATCCCCATGCTCTCTGCTCTGAGATCATCGCGGCCCAGAACTTCGATCTCAACATGCCCGTGGCTGCGCCCGATCTCTTTGGCGATGGCCGCAAAGTCCATAGGTTTTAGGTCGGAGGATGGGCAGTTGATTAGGTTGCGCGCCATACAGACGCTCTCAGCCAGGTCACCACCTTGAGAGGCACCAGCCTCGATCACCTCTCCGGGATGGCCGGTGATTATGGAGACGCTCTCTGTTTGCGGCGGGTTGGGTTTTGTCTTGTAGACATCGTAGCGATAGGTACCGAGCCCAGCCCCCTCGCCGATCAGCACACCGACGCGCTCTGCCGACACTCCAGTCTCTGCGAAGTCTCCTACGCCGAAGCTGAGGACGCTCTTCTTGCGAAAGAACCGGGCAGCGATGGCGACGACGGACCGGATTCGGTCGTCTCGGACATCATCGCTGTTGAGATCTGATTTTGCACCTATACCAAGGAGCAGGACCCAGCCCTCTCCATCGGTGGTGGGGAGCATGTTGAACTCTTTGAAGTTCCCCGAAATCAGCCGGTCGTGCATCAAATCGATGATTCGTGTCGCTAGGGCGTCGCCGACGGCGGATTTAAGGTGGGCCTCATTGCTGTCTGGGTCCTTAAAAAGAGTCACGAGGCGGTGCTCTGGTGCCTCGTCAGCCCCGACGGCGTGAAAGCGGATCTGCTGGGTGCTCATACATCTCTCCGGTCAGTGGCGGAGATGATGACCCAAGTCATAGACGTGAACAAGAAGAACGGCACCAAAGACCGCTCTCCTAAGCCTAGATTTACAGGCAGTAGATTCGTTATCCTGCGTGTGGTGAAAAAAATTGCACAAACCTCTTTACAGGGCGGGTGGAGTTTTATACTATTTGTTTATCGGGCAGTGGGGGCTGTCGGGGAGTACCAAGGGGGAAACGGGATCGTCGTTTAGACGGTCCCGTTTTTTTTTGTGCGCTCCAATCTCTTGAGGGAGCGACCCAAGAAAAAAGGCCACCCCATAGGGTGGCCTCTCAGAGCAGGGGACGTTTTGCGCTGCTTAGGGGCAGGGGAACACAGTGTTGAGACCAGCCACGAGCGCGGAAGCGTCGACGCCAGCGCCGTCTTCGCTCGCCCACGCAGTCATCATCTGGTCTGCCGAGTCTGCGTTGATGGCCCGAGCGGCGCGGTCGATGACGGGGCCCATGATCTTGAGGAAGGCCCAGGCCGCGGCCTTAGCGTCGCCTTCAGCTGATCGGAATTTGTTCAGCCGGTCGATTAGGATGACCGCGAGCGCGCGGTTTAGGGAGCGGTCAAGCTGCCCGAGCACCTGTTGGTGCAGATCTGTGTTCTCCGCGGTCTCGGCGTTATCCTGATCTCGCCAGCATCTGACCCCGAGGATCGCTTGAAACATTCGAGCGTGTGTACCGGGCTCAAGGTTTTGAGCGTATTTGGCGAAACCGGTCGCGGTGTCTTGTGTGTCACCCGCGCCGTAGTAGGCCCAGCAGGAATCACAGTCCTTCGCCGCGCCCTTACAGGAGTAGGCCTCCTTATGGGTACTGACGTAGATGAACCAGAGCAAGCCTGCCTCAACCTTCGCCGCGTTTACCCATGGAGCGTTGCCTGCCTGGCCATCGGCGAACGCCGCGTTCAGGAGTGGCTGAATCTTACCGGGACCAACACAGTAATCAGGATACTCTACGCCGTGAGTCTCGCCGCGGCAGTTTACGCCCTCGGCGGGTCGATCGAGGTGCGCGTCGTAGCGACGAGCAACGCGACTGTCCAATCCTTGATCGATAGCGTACTCCATGCGTGCGTTTAGGAAGGCCATCGCATCAGGGGCCTCGCCGCCGCGCCACAGTAGGTCGGCGATGGTCTCAAAGGACGCGATTCGGGCGATTGACGAGGGCGCGTTGTCGCCCGCGAGATGATAGGTACCGTCATCACTGATGCAGGCATCCCAGCTGTCCCCAGGGTAATCGGTCTCAGCGGCCGTACATGCCATGCCACCTGCGCCGCCTTCAGCGCCTGCGCCACCTGCGCCGCCTTCAGCGCCTGCGCCACCTGCGCCGCCTTCAGCGCCTGCGCCACCT
>CALELH010000802.1 GCA_937902595.1 uncultured Myxococcales bacterium | reverse complement strand
CCCGAGTCCTACGCTGACATCGCTCAGGTCACTCATGAGCGGGGCCTTAAGCTGCATCTCGATGGGGCTAGATTGTTTAACGCGGCTGTCGCCGCAGGCGTTTCACCAGCAGCCTGGGGGAGCCACTCAGACACGGTCTCCGTCTGTCTCTCCAAGGGGCTGGGCGCCCCGGTTGGCTCTCTCCTCTGCGGTTCCAAGGAGAGCATCCACCTGGCCCATAGATATCGAAAGATGCTGGGTGGCGGAATGCGCCAGGCCGGCGTCATCGCGGCCGGAGGGCTCTTCGCCTTGGAGAACCATGTAGCCGGTCTCGCCGATGACCACCGGCGCGCCCGAGCTCTCGCTGAGGTCGTAGGGACCTGCCGAAACGCCCATATTGATTTGGATAAGGTCGCGACGAACATCGTCATCTTTGATGTCGAGGGGGCCTCGGCCGCCGAATACTGTGAACAACTCAGCGAGGACGTCCTGGTGCTTCCCGTTGGTCCACAGAGTATACGCGCGGTCTTCCATCGAGAGGTAGACGACTCTGGCGCTGACCGAGCGCTTGGAGCGCTTCGGCGGGTATTGGGTGGCTGAGCGGGCGTCATCACGGGAGATCGCCTGCATCTGGCGACGTGTGTTAGAGTTGAACCGCCAATCCGGCGGGGTGAGTCACTAATTTGAAGGGGGTCGAATGACGATTCGTGTAGTCGTGACCGTCATGTGCGCGGTGTTGAGTCTCACAGGGTGTGAGCCCGTAGATAGCTCAGATAGCGGTGATGCGAGCGCTCAGGAGACTGACGCGGCCGCGTCCGGAGGCATTACAGACGCCTCTCCTGAGCCGATGGGTGACATGGGGGTGACGGCTGATGCCTCTCCAGGAGAGCCCGGTGAGCTGACTCCCGCAACCTCCTGCGCCCAGCTGGCTGAACGATGGTCTGATGAGTGGGTCAGGTTTGAAGATCAGGTCTTGGAGATCACCAACGAGTTTCGCGCCCAGGGCTATGACTGTCGGAGTGGTGGCCAGTTTCCACCAGCGCTCCCGCTTCGCGCTAATGAAGACCTCCGCTGCGCAGCGCGCAGGCATAATATCGATATGGTCCAGAGAGACTTCTTCTCCCATGTGAGCCCCGATGGTGAGACGCCGGACGCTCGCGTACGTAAGACTCCATACCCACCCCGAGCCATCGGCGAGAACATCGCCGCAGGCCAGCCTCGTCCGGACCAGGTCGTTCAGGGCTGGATGGACAGCGACGGTCACTGCGCGAACATTATGAACGGTGTGTTTGAGGAGCTTGGCGTCGGCTACTTTAAGGGGGAGCAGACCCAGTTCAAGCACTTCTGGACCCAGGTCTTCGGGAGTCAGTGACTCCCGCCAGGATCAGGGAGTCTCGACGAGGGTCGCGACGCCTTGGCCAACGCCAACGCACAGCGTCGCTAGACCGCGACCCCCACCTCGAGCACGGAGCGCGTAGAGTAGCGTCGTTAGGATGCGTGCGCCGCTGCATCCGAGGGGATGCCCCAGGGCGATCGCGCCGCCACGCACATTGACGCGATCTGCGTCGAAGCCGCCCTCACGGATAACGGCGAGTGACTGTGCCGCGAAGGCTTCGTTTAGCTCAAAAAGATCGACGTCCCCCATGGCGAGGCCCGCTTTATTGAGGCACTTTTGAGTCGCGGGGACTGGGCCAATGCCCATAATTCTGGGATTCACACCCGCCGCGGCAGAGGTGCGGTAGATGCCCAGAATCTCTCGTCCTTCCGCCTCTGCGCGGTCTCGCCTCATCAGCACGAGCGCGCAGGCACCATCGTTCAGCGTACTACTGTTTCCCGCCGTTACAGTGCCGTCTTGACGACGAAACGCTGGGCGTAGGCGCGCGAGCACCTCTGGAGTCGTCCCAGGGCGTGGTCCCTCATCGGTGTCGACGATCAAGGGCTCTTTCTTTCGACGCGCCACGGATACAGGGAGAATCTCGTCCTTAAAATCACCCGCTTCGATGGCGGCGAGCGCCTTCTGCTGGCTCCCTGCTGCGTAGGCGTCTTGGTCCTCACGGCTGATGTTGTACTTGTCGACCAGGTTCTCCGCCGTGAACCCCATGCCTTCCAAGGGGAAGAGCGACTCCATCT
>CALELH010000801.1 GCA_937902595.1 uncultured Myxococcales bacterium | reverse complement strand
GCTCCATTAGCGATCTCGGTGCGTAGTCAATCAAAGACGCTGCCCTATGGTGAACAGATTCGTCTGGTGGGCGCAGCTGTCTTGCATATCGCTGAGACCTATAATGGAGTGGTCGTCGATTTGATGGCTCGGCGTGCTTGGACGACGACCGCCTGGCGTGCGGAGTTGAGCGCGGCAGAGCTATCATCGAAGCAGACTCGATTAGTGATCGCTCGCAAAGGCCGGAACACAGTCCGATTACGGTCCCGTGGCAACCTTAAGTTTGGGTTACCGGACCTAGAGCTTGATGCGCCCGCTGAGCGCCTCAGGGGAGCGCAGGACCGACTCGCTGCGGCGCAGCGTAGGTTGATGTCTACAGGCAAGGTCGGCACGCCAACCGGGGCGTGTCAGGGGAAAGGCTACGATGGACTCTGCTTGAGGCTTACAGAGGAGTAATCTCCGCGCTCACTGGAGCTGGAATTAGTCGTCTGATTCAGGTCCGAAGCTGTCTAGAGCGATCTCCATTCGGATGGTGTCATCATCGTCATCGTCATCGAAGTGGGCCGCGTCTTCCTCCGAAGCCATCTCTTGGATGGTCGGTGTACTGACATCTTTACGCTCTGCGTCCTCTTCATCAGCGTCGTTATCAGTGTCGACGAAGAAGGGAATCACCGCCATTTCGACCATCGTATCGATGATCTCTCCCTTGCCCGCTGAAGGCTTCTTCTTAGGCGCGGGTTTCTTCTTATCTTTTGTATCGTTCACAGTCGTGATCATACCCGGTGCACGGAACTACGCAATATTCCCCTTCAATCCTTATGAAAGACGGACTCTGTTAGCTCAAGTTTTTCTCTCGAATAGACTCGATGTTTTCCTCCCAATTCTTGCCATTAAAGTCCCTGATCTCGAATTGATCTTGGACGACAGTCGATTCCACGCAGCGGAGGTTTATGCTGACGCTATTAGGGTGGGACCGCGGTCGGTAGAAGGCTTTGATTCCACAGCGGCTACAGAATGTATGATCAGCTGTACGAGTATTGAATCGATATGTTGTCAGGCTCTCCTTACCTTGGAGAAGCTCAAAGCTCTCCTTTGGTACGATCACGTGCAAATAGCCGACGGCGGCGCAGATGCTACAGTTGCACGCTAGGGCGACCCGGCTGTTTGTGTGCGCCGAGAATCGAACGGCTTGGCAATGGCATCCGCCGGTCAATTTGAGCAGGTCAGAATTAGACACGAGTTACCTTTCTACGGCTCTCTAATCCCAGCGTAGATCGGGGTGATTGGCCGCTTGAGACCAACTTCTTGTGACCGAATGGTCCGCGCCCATCCCGATGGTGTTGAGAACCCGTCGTCCGATCGCCAAATTATTGGTCGGATGTCCGATGAGCAGCGGTGCGTCGGAGTCACCGATCCGTAGCGCTTCGCCGGTGAGACCATTCGCCGGAGATGAGGGCCTCGCGGATGGTGGTATACCGTCCCGTAGCGCCTTGAGTGCGGTCGTATACAACCCCAGAGCGAGCGCCGCTTCAGCGCGACTCGCGCCTAGACTGGCTAAGACTCGTCCCGAGATCGGGTCTTCTCGGTACTGATTGTTCCACCAGTCCTTTAACGCGCGAGAGAACGCTTTAGAGGTGTCGGTGGCTAATGGTGGAGTTGCGCCATTGTGCTTGAGGCATTCCGCGCCGAGGGCGACCCCCCAAGTGACCAGACAAGGCCGCACATGAACCATTCCCGCGATACGCACACTTTCAGCGTATTGAGGTCTATTTTGATTTTTCGAGAGGAAGGTACGGAGTCGATCACCTCGTGCTTCGGGGCGGAGAGTAATCGCGCTGAGTGTCGGATGTTTTCGGTAGAGACTCTCCCAATACCAACGGCTCGCAGCGAACCCGGTGTTGATCAGGACAACATCGGGTCGAACCCCCTCGACCTCTTGGATATACATCATTGGGAAGACCAGGTGATCGGACTCGATTAGCAGCACGCCATCCTGTGGGATGGACTCTATCCATGTGCGCGCTAGCTCACGTGCAAGATCGTTTTTAGAGCGATCTAAATGAGTACCGAAGAGCAACGAGAACAGGATCGCTACGGTGGTTATGGGCGCGATGAGTCGATGGGTAAAGGCCCCGTCCGTTCTCATAAGGGTGATTGCTATCCCGATGGCTGAGCACCAGAGTGTCGGTAGGAGATAGGCCGAGAAGTCTGGTACTTCAGGATAGAAAACGCCGTAACTGAAACTGAACATCGCGGCGATGGTAAATGGAAAGAACCACAGAGAAGCCATCCTCCGCGACCACGGGTTAAGCAAAAGCCCAATCAGGCCGATGAGCATCGCCGGACCGAAGCCATGGAGTGTCAGCCAGACCATCCAGTCTCCCAAATTAGCTCCAATATTGAGCCAAGATGAGTGGTCCGTATGCGCGTAGTCCGCCCCTGTCAGATAAGAGAGCACCGCTTGACCGCTGTCTAGCTGTCCCCAGATGAACCGGTCTGTCCGCCCCTGAACCCAAGCGAGATGAACGTAGGGTAAGCAGCCCGCGATTGAACCCAAAGCCGCGACGCCGACCCGGCTTGTGAGTGTCTTAACTCCAGCTCTCCAGAGACCGACGCAGCCGCAAAGACCGACAGCCCCGGACACTGCGATGGCGTGCACAGGATTGACTGACGCGACGAGGCCACTGATGAAGCCAAGGATGAACCAATCTCGCAGCCGGTGCTCGCCTCTGTCGATGGCATGTGCGCCGTAACTAATACCTACCAAGACCAAGAGGGTTGAGACTGTATATAGCTCTACGCGAGTTGCTTGATCCCAGGCAGGGTAGGCAAGACCATAGACGACCAGGACAGCAAACCGTATCCGGGGATCCCCTTGGCCGGCGCGTAGCATGAGTCGATCGACGGGAATCGCACACCCAGCCGCAGCGAGCGCCGAGAGGCTGTTCATAGCGATGAGCGGATCACCGGGCCAGAGAGCTACGCTCACGCCAAGCAGAAGAGTGTAAAGAGGCTGACCTGGCGGATGACCCAACCCTTGTTGGTAGCCGACGAGCGCGAGTTCTCCGGCGTCGAAGAACATCAGACCAGCAGGCATCGTGACGAGATACCAAGTGAGTAAGACCATCCCTGCGACATACCCGGGCCACAGATAGTCTCTAAGGTCGGAGGCCTCGTCGTCGGTTATCATGGGGTGCGGGTACGCAGAACCTTGGCGGGGTTTCCAGCCACAACAGAGAACGCAGGTACATCCTGCGTAACTACAGCGCCAGCCCCTACCTGAGCGCCCTCGCCGATAGTCACACCCGGTAAGATGATTGCGCCTACACCGATATCTGAACCAGTCTCTATTCGGACCGCGGCGAAGGTGAGCGGCGCGTTGAGAATGGGTGTCTGCTGATCTTCTGGGATGGCGTGAGCTGACGTGAGGATCTTTACGAATGGACCGATCCCCACCTGAGATCCGATGGTGATGTCTCCAGCGGCATGCATAAAGACGCCCTGCCCAATCCAGGTGTTGTCTCCGATGGAGAGCTGCCCTGCGTGGTAGCCCTTAAGCATGGCGTCATGCCCTACGTACACATTAGAGCCAAGATGGATATTCTCTGGATGCCAGACGCGAACTCCGTCTTCGAAGACCGCGCCCTGACCGAGCGTCGCGAAGCTTTGAGGACTAAAATGACCATCGCCGTGGCTACGAAATTTGCGCATGCCGGCATCCTGGCACGGGCGATGTTTCAGCGCAATTCTGTCCCTGAGCTATCGGTTGTGTCCAAAACTCGGTAGGCTCAGCCATCGTGTGGCCTTCACTCACTATCGTCATGGCAGCCTACAACGAGGAAGACGCTCTTCCCTTATGCGTTGAGCGGACTTTGGCGTTCCTGGATCAACATGTTGAGGATGGTGAACTCATCATCGTCAACGATGGCTCGAGTGACAACACAGCTGAGGTCATCCGCCATCTTCAAGCTGAGGACCACCGAGTCGTCGGGCGTCACCTTCAGCAAAACTCCGGGATGGGCGCCGCGCTCTTAGATGGATATTCGGTGGCCAGTAAGGAGTGGATCGCGATGATGCCTGCTGATGGGCAAATAGACGCGTTCGAATTTCTGGGTTTCTTCGAGGTGGCAGAGGATGCGGATGTCGTCACCTCACTCTATTCGAACCGTGAATACAGCGCACTTCGTAAGGCTTTGTCCTACGGTCTGCGCGGGCTCACTGTCGCCATCGTAGGAACGCGCGCGAGAACCGAGGGGTCCTATATGGTACGTCGCTCGGTCCTTGAAACCTTAGGTGCAGAGTCTCATAGCTTCTTACTAAATCTTGAGATTCCCATTCGAGCTAAGAAGGCAGGATACCGAGTCGCTACGGTATATATGAAGGTACACGAGCGCGTCGCAGGTGAATCGAAGGCGGTGAACTTAGGTCGCATCAGTCAAACCTTTGGAGAGCTCTTCAAATTACGGATCAAGATGGAGCGCGAGCGGTTTGGCCTCAGCAAGTCTGAACCGGAGTCGTAAATGAGAGATTTCCCAGTTGCCGTCGAGTTTCCCATGCATTGGGGCGAAATGGACGCTCTCGGACATGCCAACCACACACGATTTCTTGTTTGGATGGAGACGGCGCGAATCGCGCTGTTTCGCGAAGTGGGTTTGATCTCTAAGGGGCAACCCACGGTCGGCCCGATTTTGGCAAACATTAACGTTGATTACCTTGCGCCTGTGCATCACCCCGCTGATCTTGTTTGCGGCGTCCGGGTCAGTCGACTCGGTCGCACAAGTTTTGTACTCGAGTACGGTGTCGCGCACGTAGGCGCTCCCGATGAGCTAGTCGCTCGAGCGTCTTCAGTCATTGTTCTGGTAAACTATGAGAAGGGGATTAAGGTCGAGATCTCCCCAGCGCTACGAGAGTCACTGGAGAGTCTACTCAGCTCGTCGGACTAGTCGAGGCCAGTCGGAGAGCTGCTTGAGTAGGGGGCCAGGAGTCGGCCCCCACCAATGCCTACTGACTTAGCCGTTACCCGCAGCACCACCAGCGGCCGCTTCTTCAGCGCCACCAGCGCCTCCAGCTGCCTCTTCTTCAGCGCCACCAGCGCCACCTGCGGCAGGCTGTGCGCCACCCTCACCACCAGCGCCGCCAGGAGCAGGCTGTGCGCCACCCTCACCACCAGCGCCGCCAGGAG
>CALELH010000800.1 GCA_937902595.1 uncultured Myxococcales bacterium | reverse complement strand
TTGCGTGCCTCACAAGTTGGAGGAGTAAAAGCAGCCGCATCAATAATGAATTTCATGAAAGGCGAAGATGAACTCCAGGTCTGGAAGTTCATCTTTGGCATCATTGATGGCCTTGAGCGTCTCAGACTCACCGACGAAGGCACCTCTCGCGCCGGAGTCTCTCAGTATCCAGAGCACATCCTCGGCGGACGCCGTCTCAGAGATGGCGACATCTACGACGCCGGCAGACAGGCACGCGAGGTCCGCCACAACCCACTCGACGCTGCTATGACCAATGATGGCGACCCGCTCCCCCGGCTCAATGCCGAGCTCGCACAGGCCCGCCGCGGCTGCGTCGACGCGCTCTGACATCTGTAACCACGTCAGGGGTCGCCAATGCCGGTCTCTCTTACTGTAGACCATCGGTCTGCTACGCAGCTTGGCGACCTGTTCGCGGAACACCGCAGGGATTGATTGACGCGTCATCGGTACGGGAGTGCTCATTTCGAGTCAGTTTGCCTCCGAAGAGACCGCGACTTAGATGTACCGCATCAACGAACCTGGCGCCACCTAATCAAGACGCGCCTCCGTCCTGACCACGCACCGCTATACACCGATACGAATGCGCCTTTATCCAATGAAGTTGAGGTGGTTCTTGCTCCTTTCTATCAGAGCATGCCAACCTGCGAGAGTTGCACTCGATCACCCTCTATTCTGGAGCCCCACGCCAATCATGAAGCCAACGGACTTCCCACAGGGATATCACGCTCAGCGACAGCTCGGCGAAGGCTCCATGGGGCAGGTGTGGCTCGCGCGAACCGACGACCGGGGATCCCACTGTGCGGTCAAGGTGCTCATCCTCCGACAAGATAGACGCGGTTCGGCGGAGCGATCGTTTAATCGTGAGGTGCGCGCCATGGCGCGCTTGGATCATCCAGGTATCATCCAGGTGCACGACTTTGGTCGTACACCGGAGGGCTCGCCCTTCGTGGCCATGGAATATGTCTCTGGCTCTGCGCTCAATCCATACATGCGTGGAACGTGGACGTGGCCACGACTGTGGACTCTATTGGACGGGCTCCTCTCTGCGCTGGGGCACGCGCACGCGCGAGAGCTCATCCACAGGGACTTGAAGCCCGGGAACGTCATCGTTCTGCCCGATCGAGTTGGTGTGGGCTCCATCAAGCTCGCAGACTTCGGGATCGCACTCGGGATCGGAGATATACATCGATCGGATCGGCGCATCGAAGGTACACCAGCCTATATCGCCCCTGAGGCTGCGTCAGGAAATGTAACGAAGACCGGCCCCTGGACGGATCTGTATTCACTCGGGGTGATGCTGTTTGAGATCATGACCGGCGATCTGCCCTATCATGGTCGCCATCTCCTCGCACATCACCAGAACTCCCCTATCCCGCCCATCATCATCAGGCCGGACGTGCGAGTGCCGGAGGGCCTAGTACCGATCGTCGAGCGACTCCTCGAGAAATCTCCGGTTAAGCGATTCCGATCAGTGGCTTCCTTGCGAGCAGCGATGGAAGCTCTCGGGCTTCCGGAGACCTCGGACCCTCTGGGAGCGCCACCTCAGACGATTACTCTTGAGGATGAGTACCCCGAGGAAGCCGTCACCCTACAACCCCTCGCAGGACCCAGCGGTCCAGGATTATTTCACCTTCGCCAACCCGAGTTGGTCGGACGGGAGCGCGCTCAGGACGTCCTACGGACGGCCGCGGAGGCCGTCCTCGATGGTCGTGGACCACGAGCTGTCGTGATCGAAGGCGAGGCCGGCGTGGGCAAGAGCTATCTGGCCGCGTGGCTGAGAGAGGCCGTCGAAGAACCGGGCCGGATGCGAGTCATGATGATTCGGAGTGAGCCCCAATCTGAATCGGGCGGCGGACTTCGACAGGCGCTGCTCCGCTTCATCGGCGCGCCTAAGGCGACGAGAGAAGAAGCCGAGACCGCGTTAGACGAAGCCTTCGACGATCCCGATCTAACCCAGCGCTTGCTCAACGTCCTCTGGTCCGACGCCCCGCTCGCTGGGCCTGGAAGCGAGGCGCACATTAAGGAGGCCGCGGAGGTGATCCGCGAGGTGGCAGGTAGAACACCGTTCCTTCTCTGGGCGGACGACGCACAGTGGTCACCGGAAGGCCGTGTTCTCCAGCTCGTAAATCGTCTGGCGCGCCCCGATGGCTCCCATCACCTATTGGTTGTGGTGACGATGCGTCCAAGCCAGCGTTCAACGGTTCGAGCTGGGCGACGCGACCTCCTCCGGCTGCCGGGAACTGAGCTCGTAGAGCTCGGACCTGTCAGTCCCTTAGAGCTCGCGCCCGCACTCGAGGCGTTGGCCCCTCTTCCGCCTGGTCTCGCCGAGGCCGCGAGCATGATGGCTGCCGGAAACCCGTTCATCGCCGTCGCCGCGGTGCGTAGTTTTCTAGAGGACGAAGGGCTAGGAAGCGCGCCTACTGATCCGAGCGCTGTGCTCCGACAGAGAATCGACAACGCGACGGATGGAGAGAGAGGTGGCGCTCTGAGAAGCATGCTCGCTCGCGCGACGCTCTTGGGACGCTCATTTTCACTGCGGCCTCTTTCTAAGCTCTGCGCTGTGGGTGGTGATGAATCGGCGGCCACCCTCTCAGGTGAGCAGGAGCTGCTCGAGGGCCTCATTGACGACGCGATTAATCACGGGCTCTTGATGGAACAGGGTGAGCGGCGTTGGCGCTTTGGCCACGACTTACTCCGAGGTGAGCTCCGTAAGATTTGTCGAAACCTGCCCAATTGGGCGGCGCTCAATGAGGCCGCAGCGAACCTGCGTAAAGGCCGAGCTCATAGCGATCCGACAGGGATCGAGCTGGAGGTTGTCGCGAGACACCTCTGGGAGGCTGGAGAGAAGGCGACGGCTCTACAGCTCGGGATCACCGGGCTCAATCGGCTACACGGATCAGGCCTGATGGGCCACGCGACAAACTTCGCCCGCCGCTTACTGAGATGGAACGACGAGTGCGCCATTCTGGAGACAGCGGATGAAGGCGAACTGCGAATGCTCGCGAGCATCGCCGCAGAGCACTCCGGTCAACCAGATGAGGCTGAGCAATATGCCCTGACGGCCGCCGAGGCCGCTCGAAAGGCTGAACTCGACGCCCTCGGTGCTCGGGCAGCCGGTAGAGTGGGCGTCCTTAAGCTACAGCATGATGATCCTGAGGCGGCAGAGCAGTGGCTCTGGGACGCGCTCCGTTTCGCCCGAGCGAGTGGAGACGCCCGCGCCTTGTCCGACGTGAATCTGTCTCTGGGGTATTTTTATCAGCGGCGCGGAAAGCTCGATCTCTCGGCGACAGCGTATCAGGTGAGCTTCGAGATCTCCGTTGAGCATGCCCTCATCGAGGCCGAGTTGGCTGCGCGATCCGCGCTCGCTGGTCTCGATAGAATTCAGGGGCATCTCGATCGCGCGACCGAGTCCTTTGAGTTCATCGCAGACCGCGCTCAAGAGGTGGGCCTAGAGGTCGCCGCGCTGAACGCTCGACTGCAGTTGGGCCTGTGTGCGTGGAGCCGTAACGACGCAGCGAGCGCGCGAGAAGCCTTCGAAGAGGTTAAGCAAGGCGCTCGGGGCAACCTGTTTACCCTAGAGTTCTACGCGAGCATGGGCGCCGCGTGGGCTTACGCCGCAGATGGTCGATGGAACGAAGCAGAGATGTGCATCATGTTCGCGGAAGACCTCCGCTACGATGTTCGCCTCAGAGACCCCGAGGCGGAGACCTTGCGCATTACATTGCTCGAGTTGGCCCGCGCTGGCCGACGTCCGGATCTAGTCGGTCGCGTCGAAAAGCTAGACATGCTGAGGACCCGCGCGGGCTCAACCCAGCATTCCCTCTGACGGCTCATCTACTAGCAATTACATTCCCAACAGGTAACTATCGTACTGACACATGCTTAGTCAGTTTCGTATTCGCTCGGCGTTCAGGTGCGCCGTAGGGGGCTCAATGCGCAAAAAGCCAGGTATATCCATCTTCGCCCTTGCTCTGTCGATGACGCTCTTCGGGTGTAGCCCCGAGTCGAGCGCCGACCTCATGAGTTCCGATTCAGACGCCGGAGGCGTGAACTCAAGCGATGGCCAATCGCCCGAGCCCGACGCGGCGATGGTCCCTGAGATAGAGACCCCCGAGTGCGCCGATCTTCGCCTACCTAGCGAGTTTCCTGCGAGCATCACTGGAGAGACAGATACAGCTGATGACACCTTGGATCCCGCTCCCTGCGTGATGGATGGAACCATCGGCTCCAGTGACCTGATCGCGTTCTTCGTCGCCCCCAAGACAGGAGACTTCCAATTCACGACAGCAGGATCGGACTTCGACACAGTGATGCACGCGCGCGCCGGGGACTGCAGGGGCGAGGTGCTCGCCTGTAATGATGACGGGATGAATCAAGAGTCAGAGTTCACCCTCAGCCTGAGCGCAGGTGACGCGATCGTTCTCGTCATCGATGGGTTTAACCGAGCGACCGGCGCGGTGACCCTCAGCGTGAACGGTCGAGAGACACAATGTGATGACGGCGAAGACGGGGACAATGACGGCGCCACAGATTGTGAAGACACCGACTGTTTCGTGGCCTGTGAAGATCCAACCAACTGGCCTGATGACTGGGCAAACTTTGAGGAGGAGGTGTTGGTTGAGACGAATCGTGCGCGAGCGGCGGGCGCGCGTGCTGCGCCCGGAGAGCCACTATTTGGAGCGGCGCGGCAAGCTCGATCTGGGCGCGCCCGCGCTCCCGGAACACAGATGC
>CALELH010000799.1 GCA_937902595.1 uncultured Myxococcales bacterium | reverse complement strand
TGGCGCTCGACCGTGGGCGAGCTACGCATAACACGAGGTGCCCCAACGAGTCGGCCCGACTCATCCTCTGCGTCCATATCCGTGGTCACAATACCAAGGTGGTAATCATTGGAGAATTGCTGTGCGCCATTGATGAACCCGGCGAAGTTATCTCGAAGATTTTGCTGCTCTTCACCCATGGAGCCTGAGTTGTCGATGACGAAGAGAACATCTACGGTGCGGCCACTGGTTTGAACAAACTCATCAACAGTTTGGGCATCTGCGACGCCTTCGCCTGATAGAGGAACACGTAGCTCCGGTGCGTTGTTGGCGTCCGACTCAAAGATGAGATCACATTGGTCTGGCCCCAAGTTTGTTGGTTCGTATTGGAGACGGACCTCAGCG
The DNA here is from genome assembly GCA_937902595.1 of uncultured Myxococcales bacterium. Taxonomy (GTDB): domain Bacteria; phylum Myxococcota_A; class Bradymonadia; order UBA7976; family UBA1532; genus UBA1532. The sequence goes on along the minus strand of CALELH010000799.1, from coordinate 5,090 downwards.
GGCTGATTTCGTGTCACCAAGATACAGCCATTCTCATCGGCGAGTGGCCGATCGATGACGAGAAACTCAGGGCAGGCCGCGGACAGACGTATATCGGTGATGCAGAGATTAACCACGCCGGTATTATACACCGTGACGCGCTCCTCACGTGAGGCGCACTCGCCCGCCGTCACCGCGCCGAAATCGACCCGAGACGGGATCACGGAGATGTTGCTGTCACCGCCCACGCCTGTGAGGTCAGCCTCGGCGGTCTTGGCTTCTCCTGTGAAGGGGTCGTCGTAGGAAAGGCGGAGCTTGGCAGCGTCGGCTGCGAAGATCTGGGGTCGATAAGTGACCTCGATAGGTACCATCGCTCCCGGGCCGATTCGGCCTAGTGGAGCCTGGTTGGTGATAATGAATCGGACCTCATTGAACCCTGGGATGGGAATATCAATGATGGGGGCGACCTCCTGGCCAGTCAGTGTGCAGTGTCCAGTTCCTCGGTTGAGGATGTCTAGGGTCCGGGTCACGGTTCTACCACGAGCGACTAGACCGAAGTCGACACGGCGGGGGAGCACGATCAGCGTGCAGTTGGGCGCGCCGCCGCCAGTCGCCCTGAGTGGAACCTCAAGAGCTGGGTTGTCCGGTGAGTCATTGTTCACCGTGAGAGTACCCGTCACCTCTTCGCCCTGACGAACGTTTCGGTTAGTGAACCACACCTCGATAGGCATGGATTGAAGTGGCTCAAGCATGACGTCAGTGCGGGCGAATCCTTCGAGGGGTGCCCATGAAAACGCATCGTCGTCGATGGCGAGGTCGGCGATAGTGAGCGGAAGGTCCCCGCAGTTGACGACGTTAAGCATGGAGTGCGCGCTCTCTATGTTGAGTGCGACTGGGCCGAAGTCAACCTGCTCTGGAATCACCTGAATACACGGCTGGCGAACACGCCCGATGAGCGGAACCGTCTTGATGGATTCATCAACGTCGTTGTTCTCGATAACGATCGATGTCTCGTGACGACCCTCCACCGTCGGGTGGTAGCTTACAGAGAAGCTAATGATGTTCAGCGGCTCTACCGTTATGTCGCCGGCCGAAAAATCAGGTAAGTCATGGAGGGTGAATTGGTCGTTATTGGGCGGCGGTGTCGCCAGAGCCAGCCCAATATTACTGATGATCAGCGGCTGAGTTCCTCGGTTTTCGACGAACACCTCAATCTGCTCGCTCTCATCGTTTAGATCGATAGCGCCAAAGTTTACCGTCTCAGGAGTGACCACGATCTCGGGTGAGGGGGTAGCACCCTGGAGCTGAACTACAACGCGCGGTTGGCCCATGGAGTTCGTCTCGAAGATAAGCTCGCCGTAGTCGTCCTGTCGGTCGCCCGGCGTATACTCGATCTCGACCATCATCTCGTCGTCCTGAGCAAGCTCGACCCGCATTGACTCGGTTACCAGGCGGAACTCATCATCGGTGTTGGCTGAAAGAGAGAACTGCTCAATGACGATCGGGACGGACCCTATATTAAAGAGTCGGACGCTTTCGCGGACCGTCTCTCCCTGAGGGCTGAAGAGTCCAAGAGGATTAGGGTCGGCGATTAAGTCGGTGTTCGACACGGTCGTTCGAATCGGAACTCGATACTGCATCGTGGAGCGATCATTGCTGGTGAAAATGAGTTCGCCTTCATCGATACCAACATCTAGAGGTCCGTAGACGAGAGAGATAACGAGTTCCTCTTCACTCTCTAACCGGATCGGCAACTCAGGGTGCTCGACCTGAAACTCTCGCGAGTCAATTGTGTTGGAAAAATCAATCTCTGTGATGATGAGTTGGCTACCACCAGCGTTCCGAATGGTCATTCGCTTGGTGGTGTTCTCGCCGACTCTCACGGCGGGCATTACGACAGGGTTGGGTTCAACCTCGATTTGAGGGAACGACTGTCGTACCGTTTCGTCACAACCGAATGAGCAGAGTAAAGCCAGGAGGCTCAGTACCAGGGAAGCGGGTAAGGACCAGCGCATATTATTGTTCTCCAAGGGCAAAACGAACGCGAGAGCGTATCAAATTCAGCGACTACGATACAACACTAGCGTCATAATCTGCCGAGCGTTAGTTAAAAGCGACTTTTGATCGTGATTATCTCCGAGCAGGGGAAGGAGCGGCTCGACGGTCGATATCAGGAAGGAGGCGGTGAGCCCTATTCGGTCGCGTACTCACCTTCGGCAAATACACGGTCTTGTACGGTAATCTCAGGACAGCGAGCCACGTCACCGGCGTCCTCGCACCAGCGAATACTCGCGATATGCCAAAGCTGTCTCAGATCGGTGACCTCTCGGCCGATGAACTCATTGAGCAGCTCGCCACGAGCAAAGATTCTAGCTGTGATGTAAGATGGGTGCTGGCGTCTAGGGTCGTTCATTGCATCCCCGAAGGTACTCTCGCTACGGAAGTACACTGCGCCCACGTCATAGGTGACTCCGATCTCAGGGCTCGCGAGGTTAACGTTCTCCGGACCTGCGCCGTTGGTATCATCAATATCGAGAGAAGGGTTATCAGCGACATCCCCTTGGGCACCCCAATCTGGTGTCTTATTACGGAAATAGCAGTCAAACCCGTTGGCGGCATTTGCCCAACCGTCTCCAGCTCGTTCGTGTCTGAAGTGAAGGTCGACGTCTGTTCCGAATTGGTCGCTTTCGTCTGGATCGTCTGGAGTTGACCATACGAGCTGTATGTGAAGATCCTTCTCTGGGACCGCTTCGATGGTGACCCTCGCGACCGGCGGTGCGCAGCTCCCTTGTCCGAGGTTATCCACGACCCGCAACTCGATCGTATAGCGACCGGCCAAATCGACAAAAAACTGAGCGGTCGGCGTCTCTGGATTGTCCTCCGGCCCACCATCCGCGGGCCGTCTTGGATCTGCAAAGCTCTCGATCGGTTCACTCACGCTACCGTCGGGCCTCTCCACTACGGTCCATTCCCAGCGTTCAACCAGGCCACCTGGGTCCATAGAGGGGCTGCCATCCAGAGTGACCAGGTCAAGGGGGGGCACTTGGTAGAGAGTCTCTCTCGCGATAGGCACGGGACATTGGTTGTCCACGCCACGACCGAATACATCTACCACGTTGGGCGACTCCGGTGAGTTGCTGTGAACCAATATCTGTCCGCCATACGCTTGGACCTCAAGGGGCCAGAAGCCAACATCGAGTTGGCGGGACGGGGGAGGCTCGTTGGGGTCCGCTGCTGGCAACTCATAGAGAGGTGCGCCTGGCTGCACAACAGGGAGGTCTATGGCTGCGAAGTTGTCGGTCGCTCCCTGAAACTCGATACGATCGACCCGCACCGAAGCTGTTCCGCAGCTCTCAAGCGTCAGTGGCCTGATGTTTGGAGTCTCTGCCTCTAGACTGTCGACCAGAAGACCTGCACTAAAGTCTAGGCTCTCTGGGTTTACGGCTAGACATGGAACGGCTCCATTTGCCACCAACCCTACGGTGATGCTCGGTGCGTTCACGGCGTTGCTCTCAATGACCAGATCACTGTCGGCTCTCAGCGCTGAGGTCGGTTCGAAGATGACGTCAGGAGTAATACTCTCGCTGGGGGCGATGGTAATGGCATCACCGAGCTCATCGCCCAGAATTTGGCGTTCCCCAAGACGAATTGAGAAGTCCTGTCGGCCTTCCACGCTGAAGCGGGTAATCACCAAATCGGACAGCCCGGTGTTTGCGATGGTGAGCTGTCTCTCAACGGTCCCGCCGATCTCGACGCGACCGAAATCTAAGGTTCGTGGAGTGACTACGATCTCGCCGGCTTGCTCGCCCGTTTGGATAGGGATGACTGAGTCTGCCGAGTCTGGATCGTTGGTTTGCAGTTCAACGCGGCCCTGGTCGAGTTGATCGTCCGTCGGCACGTATTGAACGGCGATGCGGTGTGTCTCATCGGACCCAAGGGTGATGCGCTCTGGGATCGGGCTGAGTTCATCTCCTTCCGCCGAAAAGAGGCTAAACTCGTCGGCGGTGGAGTTGTCCCGCAGACCGATGTTGGTAATGACTAGCTCGCCACTCCCTCGGTTTAACAGTTCGACGTACCGAACGACGGTCTGCCCTACCTGTAGCTTAGGGAATACGAATGCTGCCGGATCGGTTGCGAAGGACGGCGTTTGGGTCTTTGTTTGCTCGCCGCACGCGCTGGCAATGAGCAGCGCCACCAGGAACCATAGACTCCAACCTAATCGCTTCATATCGGATCTATCCTATCGATATTCTTAAGCCAAAACGAAACGACCCCGTCCAGGTACGGTACGGGGTCGCTGATTCATTCAGAGAACTCGGCTACAGCGCTCAGTTGCTGTGGTACCGATCTCGTAGACGAACTTCACCGGACGGCCACTCGATTTGAGCGACATCCCAGAAGTGTCCTTCAGCCTCCATCAGTTTCTCACCAGCTAAGCAAATGCCGTCAGCCTCTGACTCATACTCCCAGGCTAACTCGCCTCGGATAAAGACTCGAAGCTTAGCGCAACTGGAGCCAAAGTCAGTTCCAGTCTGCCTGCCGTGACTACTGTAGTACTGCACACCCACCAAGTACGGGGAGGGGAGTGGACCAGTGTTCTCTGGATTATTCAGGTTAGCGTTCTCGGGACCGGCGCCGTTGATGTCGTCGATGTCCAAAGAGGGATCATCTTCAGAGTTCTCAAGCTGTCCCCAGTCTGGAGTTGGGTTGAGGTAGTAGCAATCGTATGGCTCGACCACTTCGCTGTCTCCCCAGTTCGCTGCGTTCGGATGCAGTAAGTGGAGGTCGAGGTCAGTTCCTTCGCGATCTGTTTCGTCTTCATCGGCTGGCGTTCGCCACACCAACTGGACGTGAATCGCTTCTTCCGGTCGAGCGACGATGGTTACAACGGCCGGGTTCTCGCAGGCGATTGAGTCCAAGCCCAGGTTGTCTCGGACGCGGAGCTCTGCAGTATATGTCCCAGCAAGGTCAACGAAGAATACGGCGTTTGGTGTAGACAGGTCCTGAGCTGGGCCATCGTTTGCTGGCTGACCCGGATCGAAGAATGACTCTCGTGGTTGCGAGGTAGATCCCTCGGGACGACCCGTGATGACCCACTCATATTGGACGGG
>CALELH010000798.1 GCA_937902595.1 uncultured Myxococcales bacterium | reverse complement strand
CCACCAGCACCGCCAGCTGCGCCAGCGCCGCCTTCGCCGCCTGCGCCGCCTGCGCCGCCCTCGGCACCAGCACCACCAGCACCACCTGCGGCACCAGCACCACCGGCACCACCTGCTGCACCAGCGCCGCCTGCGCCGCCGTCGTCATCATCACTGCTACAGCCCATCGCGCTGAGGCTGAAAGCCACAGCTGCGAACAAGCAAAGAATCCAATTTAGCTTCTTCATATTCTTCGTCCCCGGAAGGATTAGTTATTGTTATCGCACCCTGAAAAGTCGCCCTATCCAGAGCGAATCGCCGGAAGATACAGATTATCGACCTTCAGATCAATTCCATCGGTACAAAAGATTAGTGTGTACACATGAGACCAAACATACCTCACATCTGAGGCTGTCTCGTCGGGTGTCGTTGAAGCGAGAGAGAAGAGAAGCACAAAGAGAGACGCCGCCCTCTCAGGCGGCGTCTATTGAGCTTACTCTGGCAGGTCGATTCGACACTGCGGGGTGAAGTCCCCATCAGGCGCGTTGGCCCATTCCGATGGCAGCAGCATACCGATATCCATGCAGTCCTCTGGGACATCGAGGTCATCCAAAGGCTCATCCAGATCGTTGCGATCCAAGAGCACCTGCTCGTCGGTTACGAACCAACAATGGTAGACACCGATGATTGGACACAAGGCACGCTCAGTACTTCCATAGAGGTTGATGACCGACTGAACCTCGCGGTTATCGAGCATCTCAACGCCCTCGTCCACACTCTGCTGCGCGAACTGATATACAGGCTGGAGAGTGTCATCGAAGATCTTCGCCGTCTCGAGTGAGAAGTGAGTCAACCAACGCACGACCTGCATAATAGAGTACTGGTAGATCCGGACGTATGCCCCTTCGTTACCGGCTCGAGCAGAGTTCCTCGCGATAGCTCGCAGCTCCATGAGCATGTCCAGATACTCGCTGTCCGTCAGCGCGTCGATCAGGCCATCATCTAGAATCACCTGTAGGCTCTGAATCACACCAGAGAGGCGGTCACGAATGTCCCGCATATTGTCCTCAGCAGGCTTCTCGTTCAGAGCGAGATACGCGGTGAGCTCGTCGCGAATCGATGACAGCAGGCTGTGACCACGCTGGTACTCACGGTAGTTGATGCTGTTCACGTCAACCTCGCCATCCGCTTCTTCAAGAGGCATCGGCTGTAGGTGGTAGTCCATAAACCACATACTGTGAGCCATCTTCTGGTGGAAGAACGCCTGCATACCGTTGGACGTCGCCTGGGACCACTGCTCCGCTTCTATGGCGTCCTCCATTCCTGAGAGGTTGTCTACGACGAGCTGCATGTCCGTTGCATAGTTGATACGGATGAATCGCTCCAGACCACGGGCTGGGTCCAACGATGACATCCAATCGTAGTACAAACTCAAATCCGAGTGCGCTGCGCGGACCAACATGCGGGCCATACCGACATACATATTACGTAGGTTCGCGTCATCGGCACCATCCACCAACTGTAGGATGTCTGCCATAGCGCTCTCCGTCGCCTTCAAGGCGCCACCCAAGAAAATCGAGGTTCCGTACGGAGCGCCCACATAAGATAGATCTGTCATGGCTGCGCCATCACGTAGCTTACGAGAAGGCCTCAAGTGAGCCTGGACATCGATACCTTCGATGACCGGACATGAGTCACACGGGTTCGCGACCCGACCCAAGCGCTCCCCTACACGCCGCATCGCGGCACCGAGGTTGCCATTAATAAACACCGCGTCAGTCGTGCCCACGTTCCCAGCGAAGTCTGTCGCCTCGATACGCAGCGTTCTAGTGCCTGGCTCGATATACCTTAGGGAGATGGCTCCGTCCGTACAGATGCGGTTGTTCAAGACGCGCTCGTCGCTATCACAGGCTACGTTTTGGACTGCTCGGTCTCCCCGAATCGGCGAACCGGCGCCCTCATAGGAACGATCTGCGAGTACATGCTGGAAGAACTCTCCCGGGTCGGCGATCACGCGGATTCGAGCGATGCCCGATGGCTGACCGTCCCCCTCATCCTCTGCGCCTACGCTGATTCCGAGAGACTCACCCATACCGAAGAACGGAAAGCTAAGCGCGTTCTCCAGGTCTACACCACGCTGGCTTGGTGAGGCGATGGATGGCTCTGGAGCCGTTCGGTCAATACCGAAGGACACGGAGTTCTCGCGAGCGGCGTTGCCGCCCTCGTCGGTGACGGTGATGCGTAGAGCATAGCGACCATCCTGGTCGTACCCAACGGTGATACGGTTGCCATCGCGCTCGACTGAAGATGGCTCAGGATCGATGGCGACATCCAGCACATCGGGTGCTCCACAATCATCGAAGATCTGAAAGGAGAAGGACGCCTCCTCTCCGAACCATCCACTCTCGGGCAAGTCCGACACCTCGATGCGGGGCACATTGCCGTCGGTCACGACAACACGAAGCTGCTCAACGGACGAGTTGCCCGCCTCATCGCTGGCCTCATATTGAAGGATGTGCTCACCAACACGGAGCACGATCTGCTCAGGGAGCTCGTCAAATACCTGCTGGTTAGGACCAGGATCGATGACCAAACGCTGAGTGATGTTCCGCGCGAGCGTACCGTTGTCTGTCCAGATGATCTGCGGGACGTCAATAGACGCTCCCTCAGGCCCGTTACAGCCCACGTCGAACGCTTCAGGAAGATTCCCGACGATGGTCGGCCCCTGGGTATCGTCAACACGAATAACAATGGGTGTCTCCGACGAATTATCAGACTCATCGGTGCAGACTAAGTTAAT
>CALELH010000797.1 GCA_937902595.1 uncultured Myxococcales bacterium | reverse complement strand
TGGGCCCGAACCACCCGGTCGCGCGCCTGGGTCTCGCTAGGACGCTGGAGGCTGCTGGTGATTGGGATGGACTATATAACGAGCTGGTCAAAGCCCGGAGCGAGGACGAAGACGAACTCATAGACGGACTCCTCCGTGCGGCCACCATCGCCGAGGATCGGCTCGGCCGCACTGAGGCGGCCCTGAGCTTATATCTCGACGTCTATCTACGCACAGGCGACGACGCCCTCTGCGGAGAAAAGCTAGAGACACTCTCCGGGTTCACCGGTCAGTGGACCTCCGCTATGGAGGCCTGGCAAGAGGCCGCTGCCGGGGCAGGCAAAGAGGCGGCGAACGCTCGGCGTAGGTTGGTCAATCGAGCCCTAAGCCAAGGCGCTCAACAGCAAGCGGCCGATCTGCTCATTCAAATTGTAGACGCGTTCCCAGAGGACGATGTGAGCCTTAGACGGCTCGCCACGTTGGCTGTAGACCCCAAGTACACCGTACGGGCGCTGGAGGGTCTGTCCGCCCTTGACTTGCCTAAGAACGAGCAGCTCACGATAAGAGGAGAGCTGGCCAGACTCTATGCACAGGAGCTCAATGATCCGGACCGAGCGATCGTTCACTGGCATGCCCGAGCAGAGCTGGGCGAGCTGACGGCGACTGAGGGCCAGACTTATCGACGGACCCTGAGGGAACGCAAAGCTTGGCGCCGGCTGGCCGATGAGCTCCGGCGGCAGTCGTTCCTTAGTGAGACCGCCGAGCTTCGCAGATCTCTAGACCTGGAGTTAGCGGAAGTACTCCACCAGCATCTAGAGGCACGACCGGAGGCGATTGCCATCTGGTCTCGGCTCGACGGTGAACTCGCCCTCACAGAAGGGGACGCTGGCCTCTACTCAGAGGCCCTCCTGGCCGAAGAGGACTGGGCTAACTATCTGGTGCACGCCATTCAATTGAGCGATCTCGAAGAGGACGCCTTGGTCGGGGTGCTCAAGATTAAGGCCGCCCTACGGACTCTTGCGGACACCGAGCAACCCGACGCCCTCCTCGCCCAAGGGTGGTCGGCGATCCTGGCGCGTTCACCGGACGACCACGATGCTCTCCTTTATCGAGCGAGCTATGGGCCCACCGGAGAGGATCGAGAGGCAGCCGTCGCCCGGCTGCTCGATTCGCCCGAGGTGAATACACTCGAAGACCTCCACGAATTGGCCGCCGGTCTACCAGACACCGAATCAGGGAACGCGTTGGCGGTCCGATGCTGGTCGTCCAGCGCCGCGCGAGATGCCTTTGATGGTGCGCTCCATGATCGGTGGATGAAAGATCTCCTAGCGCGGGGACAGGAAGAGGCAGCCTCACAGGTTCGCCTCCAGCGCGCCGTGCTCTTTGGAGACCCCGACGCCTTGGCTGACGCGGCGCTGGATGTACAGACCCGATTTGGCGTCCCGCCGGAGGAGAGCCTTGCGGCCGGCCTCGAGAGACACCCTGAGTCCGTACGGCTGCTCAAGATAGCCCTGAGCGACGCATGTGATTTCCCAACCGCGACACAGGAAGCGTTCGGTGAGGCCTGCCTCCGAGCAAAGAGCGCTGAGCCCGTCGATGCAGACCTGACGCTCTTTCTTGCCGAGCGCTTTGACTCCATTCAGTCAGAGTTCAGCGTACGCATAGAGTGGTGGCGCCGGGCGATAATCCACGGGGTAGACCTCGCCGCGCCGTTGAAGGCGCTGGATAGGTATTCAGAGTTCCCAGAGCAGCGAGCGCCGGTCGCGAGGGCCTTATGCTCCGCTGCGAGCGAGACGGAGGAGAGGGAGAGAGCCAGCGCGCTTTGGATCAGGGCGGCGTCCATGGGTGAGTCGCCGGAGGATCGCCTTAACACGCTGGCCACAGCCTTGACCGCGCTCCCCGAGGAACCAGCCATTCTAAGGGAGGTTTTGAGGGTATCCAGTGAGGCTGGATCGGAGTACTCGACCCAGAGGAGGGACGCCTTGGAGGGCCTCTTCGCCCGAGGTGATACGGCGCAGCAGGTTGAATATGGCCTCCTTTTGGCTCAGGACGCCTTTGAAGTACTCAATGACAATGAGCGAGGCGAGAGGATCCTCGCAGGCCTCCAGGAGGAGGCGCCGAACAGTGAAGCGGTCAGGGATGCGCGACTCAGCCACCTCCGGGAAACGGCGGACGCTAACGCCCTCTATACCGCCCTGGCCGAGCGCATCTCTGCGGGCGGTGCTGACGACCGTGCCCTCCACATCGAGGCCGCTGAGCTCGCGCGCACGCTGGGAGACACGGAGTCCGCCATCGCGCACTGGGAGGCGGTCACCGGGACCGAGGGAGACCGCAGCCAAGCTTTCCAGATGCTCGCTGATCTCTATGAGAGCGCCGAACGTTGGTCCGATCGAGGTGCTCTATTAGAGCGGCTATCTGGGGCAGCGTCTGGCCCGACACACACCATGTTATCCTTGGAGGCCTCTGACGCATTCAAGAAGGGGGAGCGTTACGCCGACGCAGAGCGGGTACTCCTCGCTGCGCTGGAAGGTGCCGAAGAGGCGGAACAACTCCATAGCGCCTTGGCCGACCTTTATCGCCAGCAAGGCTTGGTTGATGAAGAGCGACAGGCCTTGGACCGCCTCCTCGAGTCGACGGGCGCCGAGTCAGCTTCTAGAGATCTCGTCCTCCAGCGCATGTTACGGAGCGAAGCCGAGACTCAAGGCGGTCTCTCTAAACTCGTTGAGTTATCATGCCTTCTGCGGGCGCCCGTCGGCCCAGCCAATGAATGGACATGGCGCCACATCTATGAACAAGAAGGCCAGGACGATCGACTTCTCGCGCTCATCGCAGAACATCTAGGTCATCCAGACACTGACGACACAGCCTGGGCCGCTCTAAAGCAGCTGAGCCAGTTCGCGGTTGCCAACCAATCACCTGAACGGATCTTGGCGCTCCTCAAGGGGGCGCCGGCGCGGGTTGATCAAGACGAAGCAGTCCGAGACCTCTTCAGCACGACGCTGCTTGAGCTTGGGGAGCTGGACGCGGCGGCGGCGAGACTCCGATCTGCAGCCATGGCCATGGAGTCCGATGGAGATCGACGCACTCAGTTACTTGAGGCGAGCGAGCAACTATCCAAGCGGTCTGGCGGCCAAACTGTGGCCCTTCAGCTCGCACTAGAGGTCTTTACCGAGACCCCCAATGACGGTCTCTTCGGAGCGCGGATCGCCGCTCTCGCGAACTCACCGGAGCGTCGCACGCTCGCGCTCAACGCCTATGACGCAGCGATCCAAGCGGGGAGCGAGCCTGACAACCAGGGGGCATTGCTTGAGCGAGCCGTCGGCTGGTCGCTAGAGCCGCCAGAGAACCTGGAGTCAGCGCAAGAGTATATGGTTTGCCTGCTGGAGCTGCCTAATCATGGGCTCTCGACCGTACGACCTCTGCTTCCGATCTTTTACGCCAAGGACGCCCATCACCCTCTCGCAGACCTCCTCAGGCGCTCTATCCCGCTCGCCCAAAATGAGGACGTCGCCGTAGAGCTCAAGATGGAGCTGGCTCGCCTACAAAACAACCAGCTCGCCGACCCACAGTCCGCAGAGCAGCTTTGGCGATCCGTTTTGGAGGACATGCCGCACCATGGAGAGGCTCGCCAGCTCCTGATCGGGCAACTCCGGTCGACCCAGAACTGGCGAGACCTGGCGTACCTACTTGCCCAAGGGGGCGAGTACGCCACGCGCTTAGAAGCCGTAGACATCTATCTAGATCGGCTCGCCGAAGCAGACGCTGCGATCGCTGTACTGGAAGAGTCCCTGGTCGACCTCGGTCCGACGATTCAAAGTGTAGACCGACTGCTAGGCCTTCATGAATCTCAGGAACATTGGTCGCGATTCGTCGATATCTTGGACATCGCCATCGATAAACTGGAGGTCGACTCCGGCCCCTATCTGAGCAAAAAGGCCGCGGTGCTCGAGGACCAACTACTCCGGCGCGATTTGGCTGCCGATGTTTGGCGCGAGATCTTTGAACGCGCCCCAGGATCAACAGCAGCGACGGCCTGGCTAGAGACACATTTGGCCGCCAGCGATGACTGGCAAAACTTAGCGTTGGTGTTGCAACGTCACCTGGACGTCTCAGAGCAACCCAACACGAGGCTCGCGATGACCCTCGCCGAGGCGTACGCCTTTGAATTGGGCGATCCATTCCGCGCCGCTCAGGTGCTCGGCGAGAACTTGGAGGTGGAGGGGCTCAGCCTTCAAGACCTCGAGACCGTATTCAGGATCTACGAGCAGCTGTCCTATTGGCGGCAAGCCGTCGAGTTGTCCCTGACGATCGCCGAGCGGACCGAGGAACCGCTGGAGTCCGCCAGGGCGCTCTCCAGAGCCGCAGACATCGCGCTCAATCAACTTGGGTCTCACTCAGACGCCCTCAAGTGGTCAGAGGCGGCCTGGAGAAAAGCACCTGAGTCAGAGGCGCTCTTTGACCAACTGTTTGGGGTCTGCGCGCAGTCCGGCGATGACGGCCCATTGCTGACTACCCTCGACGACCTACTTCCTGGAATTAAGTCTGCTGAGTTCGCGATTCGGCTGGGTAGAACCGCCATACGCAAGTATGGATCAGAGAATCCCGACCAAGTCGTCGCGCATGCACAAAAGCTCCTGGGGGAGCGCGCGCCCGGTGACCCAGATATCCTGGAGAGTCTGGCTCAAGCTTATCGCTCCTTGGGCGCCCAGGATGGACTGATTGACACCCTGACGCAGCTCGCCAGCGTAGACCGGGATCCAGAGATATCCCTCGAGCTCGGCCTCATCTTTGCGAAGGACACCGAGAACGCTGACAAAGCGGCGTACTGGCTTACAGAGTCAGCCAATCACTGGCCAGATCGCATCGACATTAAGCGTGCGCTCGTCTCCGCACACCACGAACGTGGAGCCTGGTCCGACTATATCAAAACGGCCAACGAGCTGGCGAATCTCGAGGAGGCCGACACGGAGCGAGGCGAGCTTCTCAAGCGGTGCGCTCAGGTCGCGCAAGAGAACCTCAAAGACACCGGGCAAGCGGTTCGCTTCTGGCGTCGATATGTGAAGCTGTGCCCACGAGATCGCGATGCGCTCAGGTCACTCGATGACCTCCTCACTCACCTCGATGAGCCGTACACTCTCATCGAGGTCCTGGAGCTCAGAGCCGACGCCGGTGACATTGATGACGGCGTACACCGACGACTCGCGCTGCTGTATGAAAAGCTGGACGATCTGCCAAGGGCCCTCGGACAGTGGCGCAAGGTGTTGAGCGCTGATCACAGTGATCGCGACGCGCTCTTCGCCGTACAGGCAGCCAATGACAGCCTCGAGGGCTATGAAGCCCGCCAGCACCTGCTCGGACAAATCGATGAGGACGACCCGAGACGGGTGAACCTACTACGAGAGCAGGCCCTCGCCGCCGAGCGCCTTGATCGTATGGATGACGCGGTGAGCTACTGGGGCGCCTTGCACGATCTGACCGAGCAAGGAAAGGAGTCCTTCGAGGCGCTGACCAAGCTTTATCAAGATCAGGAGAGCTGGAGAGCACTTGGCGACCTCTGGGCAGGCGCTGAATATCAGCCGTTTGAGACCGCGCTCCTTTTTGAGCACCGGCTGAGCGACCTAGAGAAGGCGGTGGAACAATATCGCGCCGCCCTCAATGTTCCCGCTGTTCGCGCTAAGGCAGACGAGGCTCTTGAGCGAATTTATACTCGCGGGATGCGCTGGTCCGACCTCGTCGCGCTTCTAAAGATGCGAGCGGAAGGCACCAAGGATTCTCACGCTAAGGACCGCCTGCTTCGACGGGTCGCCCATATCGAGTCCACATACCTCGACGCGGCCGGAAATGCGTTCAACGACCTATTGGCGGCCTTCGAGGTCTCCGGAGATGATGGACTTGGTCCTGAATTAGCTCGTCTCGCAGAGCGCTGTGATGGCTGGAGTAAGCTCATAGAGCGATATTCCTATGTTGGTGCGAGGCAATCGGGCCGACAGGCTAACCGTATCTTCAGGCGACTCGGCGACTGGCGGCTTAGGCGTCAGGATGACCTACACTCTGCGGCGACCGCGTACCAGCGGGCCGTTACTCACGAGCCGAGGGATCTGGAGACGACCGAAAAGCTGCAGGCTGTGTTGATGCGCTTGGGTCGAACCGCGGCCTGCGCGCAGAGCATGGAAAGCTCCCTCACCTATGTGTCCGAGAGGGAGGACAGGCTCAGGGTCCTGATCGGACTCGCACGGCTTTACCAGGACGAACTCTTGGATCTGGAGTCCGCGGAGAGCCGTTGGCATCAAGTCCTTGAGCTACAGGCTGACTCAGCACAAGCCCTAGGGGCCTTGGAGGAGCTATACCGCGACCGAGGAGACTCGCTTCAGGTGGTTGGCATCTGGCGGCGGCAACTCGAAGGTTCGACGGACCCCGAGCAAGGCGCCCACCTCTCAGCTCGGATCGGCGCCTATATGGCCCATGAACTCAACGATCCACAAGAAGCCATCCCGTATTTCGAGAGAGCTCTCGAGCACGGTGAGCTCACGTCATGGCGGCAGGCATTGGCTGAGTGCTTTGGTCGTACAGGCGACGTTGGTAGAGAAGCTGCGGCGCTCCGCGCTCTTTTGGCCAAAGACGGAGAGCACACGGTCTCGACGCACCAGCGCTTAGCGACGCTCTATGCAGGCCCACTCGGCGAAGACGGCCTGGCCGTCCAGCACTGGCTGAAGGCGCTCAAGGCGCAGCCGTCCCGAGAAGCCCTCCATTCACCGATGGCGGGCCGCGTGACCATTGCGGACTGGCAGGCTTTTGTAGACGCACTGGACATCGAAGAGGTCTCAGGCCGGCTCGCTACCGTCGTCGTCACGCTCGTGGGCCTGGACAAGGTCACGCTGAGGGCTGAGTCCTTGGAACAGTATGCATCGGTCTCCGACGACAGGCCGGCGGCGCGGCGGGCAATGGAGCGGTGGTTTACCACCCAATCAAGATGGATCGACCTCATCAAGCTATACGAGGCTTGGTCCGTCGAGCAGCCGGAGCTTGCCCAATCGCTGCTCCTTAAACGAGCCCGGCTGCAAGACAATCACGATCCGGACAGCGGGCCAGCAGTCTGGGAGAGGGTCCTAGCGGAGGAGCCAGACAACACCGAGGCGATGCTCGCGCTCTGGACGAGCTCTCCGGACCTAGAGCGAAGAAAGAGTCTGTCCGAGGCGCTCCGGGATCGTCTCCCCAGAGAGAGCGCGGAGCGCTTAGCGGTCTTGAGATTCCTCGCCGCCCAATCGGAAGAGACCAAAGAGAGGCGACGACTTTGGCGCGAAGTTCTGGTCTTTGAGCCCTCCGACACGGCAGCGCTTGAGGCGCTCCTTTCCGACGCCCGCGAGCGAGGCGACCGCGACGAGCAGAGAGCGCTGCTCACTCGACAAGTCGATCAGTCGGAGCCGGGTAAGCAGCGACATGCGGCGCTGATGGAGCTCGGTCGATTTGAACGTGACGCAGGCCGGCCGCAGGCTACCGAGGCCGCCGCCGAGCGGGCCATGGCCGAGGCTCCGTCCGAAGAGGCGACACAGCTCTACCTGGACGCGCTAAAGGCCCAAGGCAAGTTTGGGCTGTGGTCTAAATATGCCCTTGGCCAGATTCCGGCCGACGCCATGCCCGATGAGGTCCTCCAGACGTATCGAGGAGTGGTGACGGTGCTGATTGAGCAATCGGCGTCTCCCGCCCCGGCCTTTGAACTCTTGCTGGAGATCACGCCGCGCTTTTGGCAGGCCCCATGGGTCCTGAGCAATTTGCAGGATCTCACCAAGCGTACAGGCCGATGGTCTGAGTTGGTGAAGGTGCTTCACCAGGTCCGTGAGGAAGCGCAAGGCGGTGCGCGGAACGACATCTCTGCCGCCCTCGCGAAGGTGCTCTGGTCACGGCTCAACAAGGCCTCCGAAGCGAGGGCCTTGCTAGACGAAGCCCTCGCCGATCAGCCCGACCACAGCGAGTCCCTCGACTTGATGATTAGCATCTGCCTGGACGGCGACGATGCCGAACGAGCGGGCGCCTTGATCGAAAGACGACTGCGCGGGAGCCTTGACGGCGAACATGCGTGTCGGCTCTGGGGACATCTCGCACAGATCGAGCGGGCTCGGGGAGACCATCAGGCCGCGAACCAAGCGATCCGCGAGCAGCTCCGGACGGGCTTGGCTGGCTCGGACGCCATCGAGGCGCTGGCTGCAGGCCTGCGACGTGCAGAAGATTGGGGCGGCCTATTGGAGCTCTGGCGCGACGGCCTCGTAGCCACCGATGGAGCGGAAGAGGAGCGCGCCCTTCGATTCAAGATGGCCGACGTGCTGCATACGCACCTCGGTGACGCGAGCGCTGCCCTTGATGCGCTGACGCCGATCGTGCAGTCCATCACGTCCCCCCAAGATCTTGGCTTGCTCGCTTCGTATCGAAAGAGCGCCGAAGACTGGGCCGGCTACATCAACGACCTAGAGGCGCAGGCAAAGATGGTCCCGTCTGCGCGGGCAGCGGCGGTATACATGGAGATTGGCCGTATTCAACGTGGCGTCCTCGAGGACGCTGAGGCGGCCCTTGGATCACTCAACACCGCGATGCAATTGGATCCGTCAAATCTTGAGATCCATGGTGCACTGCAAGCCCTTGGGGAGGCCAATGGAGACTGGGAATCAGTTGCACGTGCGATCACCGTCGGGATCCGACAGACGGAGTCGACAGGTCACCGAGCACAACAGCTCGCCAGGCTCGCCGATGTC
>CALELH010000796.1 GCA_937902595.1 uncultured Myxococcales bacterium | reverse complement strand
GCGATCTCTCCATAGCCGCCGGTCTGGTTCCCGTCGCACATATACAAGACTATTGCGTAGGCGGCGTCACGGAGGTGATGAGCATTATCCCCCGCGCGTATCGACTCCTACGCACCTTGAAGCGGGCATCGGCACACGCAGACGCCGTGCTCTTGGTTGATTGGCCCGAGATCAACATGCGTCTCCTGCGCGCCCTGGGAGAGCGACAGGCCGGCGCAGCCTATCTGTCGCCCCCTCAAGCCTGGGCCTGGCGAGGGCACAGGGCCAAGACCGTTGCCAAGGCCGGCTTTATTGGCTGCTTATTCAAATTTGAAGCCGACTGGTATCAGGCGAGAGGGTGCGATGTCACCCTCTTGAGGCATCCCTTAGCTGATCTTAAAGTGCCAGCCATCCCAGAGGGAGCTGGCATCGCGCTGCTACCGGGAAGCCGGGTTCCCTATGTTCGGCGGCTGCTTCCGATACAGCTTCGCGCCTGCAAAGTCCTGCAGCAGAAGATCCCGACGCTCAGGGCGCATCTTGGCTGTGCGCCGACTGTGGATCCGGCGTGGGCCCAGTCGGTCGCGCAACGCGAGGGCGTGCAGCTCACGATTTATGACGGCGCAGACAAAGCTCTGAAGGCCAGTAGGGTCGCGCTGGTGGGTGTTGGAACGGCGGCGCTGCACGCAGCCTTGGCGGGGCGCCCCTATGTCGCCATGGCCCAAGTGAGCACGTTGACAAGCATGATCGCTCGACGGCTCATCGAGACCCCTCGATTCACTCTGCCGAATCTTATCCTGGGTGAAGGGGTCTTCCCGGAGCTCATCCAGTCGTCCTGTACGATGGACAACGTGATCGCCGCCACCGAGGAATTACTGGCTTCGCCGGAGGCATACGTCGACGCGCTGAATAGAGTCCGTGATGGTTTAAATGAAGGGGCCTCCTTCGATCCGGTGATCAAGTTTTTGCGGAGCCCTTGAGAGCTGAAGAGTTATGCCCTAGACGTACAGGGCCGGCGCGTCTAGGATTCGCGGAATCGATAAGTTGAGAGATCAATGCCAGAGCCATCACCACTCGTCGTCGTGCCGACCTATAATGAGCTCGAGAACCTCCCCCGGGTCCTCCGCGCGATCAGGGAGTCCTTGCCTATCGCCCACATTTTGGTTGTGGATGACAATTCGCCCGATGGAACGGGCGCCGTGGCCGACGGCTTCGCTATTGACGACTCACAGATCCATGTCCTTCATAGAACCGAAAAGGCGGGGCTCGGGCGGGCATACATCGCCGGGTTCAAGTGGGCTCTGGATCGCAAATACACACATATCTTCGAGATGGATGCGGACTTCAGCCACCCACCAGAGAAGCTGCAAGAGCTTCTTGACGCGACCAGAGAGCACGACGTCGCCTTGGGAAGTCGATGGGTAAAGGGCGGAGGCACAGAGGGCTGGCCGCTTAAACGCCAATTACTCTCTAGGGGCGGCTCCTTGTACGCAAGGACCATCCTTGGCGTGGGTATAAAAGACCTCACTGGCGGATTTAAATGCTTCCGGCGAAATGTCTTGGAGACGATCCGCCTGGATGAAGTGGAGGCCCTCGGATATGGCTTCCAGATCGAGCTCACGTGGCGCGCCCTCTCTCACGGTTTTAGTGTAAAGGAGATCCCCATCCTGTTCACTGACAGGATCGCAGGGAAGAGTAAGATGTCGGGAGCTATTTTCCGAGAAGCCCTAGGCCTTGTATGGAAACTCAGGTTCCGATCGTAGGGAAGCTGGACAGCGAACCGCACAAAGGCGATCCACAGTCACAGGCTGGGGTGGAGATGCCCTCCTTCACGAGCGCGCCGTTCCTGGCCGCGATGGCCGCCCTCACTCTCGGTGTCATACTCAGCGCTCTCACGCCATACTTTGCAGATGAGGCCTACTACCTGGCCTGGAGCGAGCGCCTTAGCCTAGGGTATTTTGATCATCCTCCGCTCTTTGCCTGGCTTGGTGCTGCATTTGGCGGCCCCCGGCAGGCGGCGTTTGTCTGCGTCGTCTTGACGAGCGCGCTCCTCGCCGATTGTGGTCGACGGCTCGCGGCTCCACAGTGGAGCTGGATCCCCGCACTCTATCTTTGGACGCCCCTTGGCTTCGCTTCGTTCTTGGTCGCGACCCCTGATGCTGCCTGCACGCTCTTCTTCGCGCTCACCCTATGGGGGGTAGTCACGAAGAGAGGCGTGGCGGTGACCCTTGGGGTCGCCCTCATGCTTTGGTCGAAGCACACATCAGTCATCGCTTTGCCGGGACTTATTGTTGTGCTTGGTGTGCGTCGGTCAACCCAGTGTCTGCTCCCAGCGCTCGCGCTCTACGCCCCACACATCTTCTGGTCTAGCGGCCACGGCTGGCTCCCATGGAGTTTTCAAGGTACTCGAAAGCTCACAGGGTTTTGGCTGCACGACTTCCTGGGCGGGCAAGCGCTGGTCCTCGGCCCAGTTATGCTCTTCGTGCTGGTCCGCTGGCTCAAAGGTTCGCGCACCGCTCAACCTGGCTTGTGGTGGATCTCGACGCCGATTCTCGCTTTCTGGCTCATGGCGTCCATGGTCACGAAGGTCGAAGCGAACTGGCCAGCTCTGGCTTGGCCCGGAGCTCTAGTGGGTGTGTCAACGGCGCTCCAGTCCCCGCCCAAAGGGCTGGTACGCTGGACGGCGGGTTTAACCATCCTTCTTGGGCTGCTGATCGCCTTGGGTACTCACTGGGCGC
Organism: uncultured Myxococcales bacterium; assembly: GCA_937902595.1. Classification (GTDB taxonomy): domain Bacteria; phylum Myxococcota_A; class Bradymonadia; order UBA7976; family UBA1532; genus UBA1532. The sequence goes on along the minus strand of CALELH010000796.1, from coordinate 1,546 downwards.
CCTTACAAAAAGGCCCGCCACGAGATGGGGGCGCCCTCGCAGCATGCGTCTCAGCCTTGGGTGGGGCTGACTCCTACACCATTCGATACCAAGAGCAAGCGCTCTTGGAGGCCGCAGGCCTCGCCCCTCAATACAGACGCCCCCTAGAGCGCCGGAGATCGCAATTCGATCTTTGGAGCCCCAGTGAAACGCCTCGCTGCGGTGGGATCTACGTCGGTCCCTCAGAGGAGTTCCGAGAGGCCTGTCCAGACGGTCGGTTGGGGCGTATACGGTGTGGAGGGCTCGTCAGTGAGTGTCTCTGCGCCGAGCGTTGAACACACACAAAAAAAGAGCCCGACCGGGGTCGAGCTCTCTTGGTGCGAAAGGGGGGAGTCGAACCCCCACGCCCTAAGCGGGCACAGGAATCTGAATCCTGCGCGTCTACCAGTTCCGCCACTTTCGCGTGACGGGCTTTATAGGGCCGACATACAGTAGAGTCAAGGCAAACCAGGACCCCGAACGGGTACAAATTGGCTCCGAGTAGTAAATCCCTACCACGGCTATAGACACCACGCACGACACAGGTAGACTGCCACCATGATCATGCCCCCTCGTGACATAAGGACCTTGCTCGCGGCCATCATTGTGGTCGTTCTCGCGCCTACGAGCGGAGACGCCCGCGTGCGCTGGTCAACCCCTGGATCCTACCGCCTGCAGTTCGTCGAGCTGAGGCCATACCAGATCGACGCCGAGGGCAAGAAGACCGGAGAGGTGGCGCTGGCACGCCACCGGTTGCGATTGAGGCCTACCGTAGAGGTTGGGATCGTCTCCGCCCACATAGAGCTCGACGTGCTGACCGGGCAGATCTTTGGAACCACGACCGCGGTTGGGGCCGACTTCGCCCAAAGAAGGGAGCTCGCCCCCGACGATGCGTACGACGGTTGGACGACGGTCGAGCCCCGTCAGGCATGGTTTGACGTGACGACCCCTTGGGCTTACCTCAAGGTGGGTCAATACAGCGACCATTGGGGGCTCGGCTTATTGCAAAACGGCGATGATGCTCCAGAGGGTCAAGACGAGTGGCTGCTTAGGCCCAGTCAGCGTTGGCTCGGTGATCTCGTCACCAGGGGCCAAGTGAGCTTAAGGCCTGCAGCCTCGCTCCCCCGGAGTGAGTTGAATCTCCTTCAGTTCACCCTTGGAGGCGGAATCGTCTACCAGGACGAGGAGGGAAGCCTCTTTGAGGAAGACCACACCACCCAACTGCTCTTCGCGCTCGAATACCCGGGGGACGCCGTTCAGGCCGGTCTCGAGTATCTCCACCGTGATCAAACTGGACGCGCGGCAGGCAAGTTGGAGACCACGACTGTCGACGCGTACCTCAAGTGGCGGGCTCCACTCTTCCTTCTAAACTCGGAGTTTATGGTTGAGCTTGAATACGCCGCGGTGGTCGGCGATCGCCTTCAGCCAGACACGTTCGGCGCGGTTGATCCGGTGGGCATCGATAGTTGGGCCGCGGTGGGACGTATCGGATACCGGCTGCATTGTCCCCGCGTAGCCTTTGGGATCG
>CALELH010000795.1 GCA_937902595.1 uncultured Myxococcales bacterium | reverse complement strand
GGTCGCCCCCGTTTTAAGCGCCGCAGGTGACGCCTGTGAACTTAACCTGCGCAGGGTCTCTCGGAGAACGCGGCCGGTGAGATTATTGCCGGCACAGCCGGCGGCTCGGGAAAAGGACGCGCCGAGGGCATCGCTTGGGTGTGCATTACCACCGACAACCAGGCCGCCTTCGGTGAGGGGACTGCCTCGGTGGACAGAACTCGGGGCTGTGGGGGCTGTGGGGGCTGTGGCCCCAATATTTCAAAAGCAGATAGACGCAGGTGGACTGGCAACGGTGACCCAGCATAGGCGGCATAGACATTTGAGGTGAGGCGCCTACCGAGGTCACTCGGTTCTCGCAGGTGAATCGATAGAGGCCCCAAAACATGAGCTGATTTGAAGACGCCGAAACCGGCGCTCCCTGAATATCTGATTGTGAGCCTCGCGATGCGCTGCTTCTGCTGGGGACTTTGGATGATTTAGTGCCAGTCGCTGGTCCGACGGATCTTGGATCAACACCTTCCCTCGAATAAATCCGTCGCCTCCGTAGTCGTGGTTCTGGCATGGTCAAAGACTAGGAGTATAGCCATGACCCTCAAGCCTTTCGACCGACGCAAGTTTCTTAAAGTAAGCACCACGACCGTCGCGTCGCTCTTGGTCGGGTGTCCCGAGAAGAGCACGGTTAAGCGGTGGAAGACCGCTGGCCGATCGGCTGCGCCCGCGGGGGCCCCTGTGCCTGAGGAGTCTCCAAACAGCCCGACCCCCAATTGCGCCAAGACGTCTCGTGACATTACGGGTCCCTACTGGCGAAAGGGGATTCCCGTTCGACATCAATTTGATCTGTACGATGACAGCGGGCAAACGCTCAGCCTCTCTGGTGTCGTACTCGATGAGAGATGTCGCCCCATTCAGAACGCTGTGATCGAGATGTGGCACGCGAGCCCGACAGTTGCCCTGGCGGACGCGTTGTCGCCCGCAGACTCCGTGGACTATGACCTGGGAAGCTCCACCTTTAGATACTATGGACAGTTCGCCACCGGTCAGCGGGGGGAGTACTCCATGTCCACGAAGAAGCCAGGCTGGTATCTGAACGGCGACGCCTTTAGGCCCAGCCACATCCACGTGAAGATCTATGTGGAAGGCGTGGAGCGGTTGACGACTCAACTGTATTTTGAGGACGACCCTTTCATTGCCGAGGACCCGTGGGCCTCAGTCGCTCCCGAGCGCGTGCTCGTGCTCAAGTCGACGCCCAAGGGACACCTATCTAGCCGATTCGATTTTACCGTCTCAACCATCTCGTGAGGGTGGGGGAGCCGTCGCTGGGTCCCCCTTGGCGCGACGACAGCCTATCGGCGCACATGGGCCCGAAACTGCTCCAAGTTTAACTTGGCCGTCCGTCCATCGAAACGTCCAGTACTCTCCCAGGCCATCGGTAGGATTGAAGAGTTCACTGTATCTACTGACGTAAAGGCGAGAGGTGCGTCAGTCGCCCCGTGACGCTGAGCCGCCAGACAACTGGATGGTACGTGTCCTATGGTCCTTGAACTTACTAGGCTCTCTCAAGAGCTGTGCTCTCTTAACCGGGTCGGGCTTGCCAAAGCTACTTGGGCCTCCCTATTCTCCAGCGAGCGGCGGAGGCTAACTCCTGTTATGAATCGGCGAGAAAGCAATTTCATGAGGTTGCCCATAGGTTGGGACGTCGAACTCGTCCATCTACCAAAACGTGTGAAGTGAAGACGTCCATCGGTGGAACGGAATTGGGACTTGGTGTGTAGATGTCACTTCAATTCCTACTGAAGGCTAGTCGGCCGGGGCTGTGGTTCCAAACGGTGTGGCTCTATGTGCTGCCGACCGCGGGGACCGACATGTTGGATAAGCCCCTCTGGTGGCTCGGCCTCTTCTATGTGACCTGGCCTCTAAACCTCTTAGTCTACGGTTGGAACGATATTGTAGATGTGGACACTGATGCCATAAACCCACGCAAAGACTCCTGGCTCTTTGGTGCTCGTGGGACCCCTGAAGAATTAGAGACCCTACCCAAATGGATCATGGCCAGTCAGGCGCCCTTCGTGGCGGCCTTCGCCTACCTTCTCGGATGGCCGGCTCTCTTCTTCTTCGGTGGCATGTTTTTGGCGAACGGCCTCTACAATTTGCGGATTGGCGGTCTCAGAGGACTCCCCCCGTTTGACCTCATCGTGCCCCTCGCATATCTGCTGGTGGTGATACTCGGGGCGGAGCTGAATGGGTTGGCGTGGCCGTCTTTAATGGCCTTCGGTTACCTCGCTCTCTTCTGTGGCCATGCTCAGTTGATGGGGCAAGTGATGGACATTGAGCCAGACCGGACGTCAGGGCGAGTCACGACGGCGACCGTCATGGGGGCGGTCCGGGCAAAAATCTTGATCATGGGGATGGTTGCTGGCGAGGGGCTCTTGGTGGGCTTGGTCTTTAATGACTGGGTACTGGGTGGCTTCTTACTTGTGGCCGTGCCTGCTCTTGCTGTGGACTTACACCTCTATGGCGCCAAGCAATATTCTCGCAGACAGTTCACGATGCTGGGCATGGCGATGAACCTGGCGGGCTTAGGTAGTATCCTCTGGGTCTGGTTCAATGGGTCATTAGTGACACCAACGCTATGAGCACCGACATCGGCGGAATCGGTGCTTAGCGGCCAATGGCCCAGATATGGTGTTTTGGTCACTCGCCTATCCTCGTCCTCGTGGCTGTGCGCTGTCTGTCCTCTCGGCTTCACGGCTCCGCCACACTGAGACGGAGAAGTCTGTGTGCCGCCGAGTTCGGGGTTAGGAACGGAGGTTTTTACTGCCTTAGCGGCCATTAGATCTTGCGGGCTAAGCAAAAAATGACAAAATTTAAACCTCGGTTGGAGTGTCCGGACACGACTTGGTCCTCCAACTGCCAAAGTAGACACCTTGGGAGGGGGACAAGATGAAGAGAACGCTCTACTGGTCTATCGCGCTGGCCCTTGTTCTCGGAGCCGCTCTCTGGTTACCGGCCTGTGGAGGCGACGACTCAGGCGACTCCGGCGGCGTGCTCATATTGGGGCCGATGGGCGGCTCTGAAATGGGAGCCGGCCAGGGCGGAAACCATGGCTCCAATGGTCCAGTGGGGGGCCAGGAACATGGTCCCGACGACCACCGCCGAGAAGAGCGTCCTTCAGGCGGCAGCGGGGGCTTGGATACGCAAGTCAACATGGGTCTGCAGCTCTCCGTAGAAAGAGAAGAGGCGGTCGGCTCAGGTTCCATCGGCCGCGGCCAACGATTCTCCGCTACAGTCACCCGGGACGACGGCGCGACGCCGAATGGGCTGTCGGGCGCTGTATTAGTGTTCGACCGGGACAGCGGTGAGGTGATCGAGCAACCTGTCGCCACTTTTCAACAGGAGGGCGCGCTCTGGATAGCCGAGGTCTTCATGCGTGATGTTCACGCGGTCCAGTCAATGCAGAATGAGAACTCTGTACAGCTCACGCTTGTGTTCGCCTTCGCAGACGCCGACGGCAACAGCGCGTCCCTTCGTCGAGCTGGACACGCCTTTGGCTGCCCGCCGGGGATCGACAGTCAATTGTTCTGTGATAACGGGTGCTACAACACCTATGTGGACACCAATAATTGCGGCGCGTGCGGCAACCGCTGCGGAGCGGGTGCGCGGTGTGAGCGTGGTGTATGTGCCTGCGGTCAGCGGGGAATGACGGACTGTTTTCAGCGCAACGCGGCCACGACGTGTACCGAGTACTGTGCTCGACGGGGCCGCAGCTGCGTTCCGGAATGCACGTCTGTGGGCTCGGGCGGCGCCGGGACCCGACCGGTCGCGGTCCAGGGCTGTGGCGAGCGGCAGAATACACGTCCTCTCTACAGCGGATGGTACGCGGAGTCTGCGTGTGACCTCCCCTTATCCAATTACCCCAATTGTGTTCAGCGCTGCACCCTATACAAGCGCGCGGCGGCAGCGGGCACGGATTGCACGGGAGATTGCCTGCAGGATCGGATCGATGAATGTCCTAATGAGTGCGCCCGCAGCACCCGCCAGCCCACCCAATTCAGCTGCTGCTGTGGATTTCCACCGGACGGCGGCGTCGATGGCCCGATTAGCTGCGGCGGCTAGCCAATCTACACATAGGTACAGAAACGGGTGACACGCGAATTGGACAGTTTCTTGGCCTCTTCCCCCCTGCATTTCGACATTCGTACGCATCAAGTAGCGTCGCAGGGGTCGGCGACGGGCCTCTTCCGATTCACGGCTCAGCGCTCCTCTCTGAGGAGGCCAAAATACATCGCTTCTCTGCGTTGGCCTCCGATGAGCTAAGGTGTTGGGGGGGAAGTTAGCTTAGTACGATTTTGAGATCCTTTTTAGGCCGAGTCTGTCGTCCTCCATCTTCATTTGGTACGGTTCGTAACTTAACATTTTGGGCTTTGGGGAGACGTATGCTGACGAGTAGGTGTTTGAGGACGTTTACAGTCTTGTTTTTGGCGGTCTCCGTCTCGATCTTCATCGGCTGCGACGACACGGATGAGACCTCTGATGGTTCGGGTGGCGAAGGTGGCGCAGGCGCGGCCGGCGGTGAAGGTGGCGCAGGCGCGACCGGCGGTGAAGGTGGCGCAGGCGCGACCGGCGGTGAAGGTGGCGCAGGCGC